>NZ_JAUBUR010000022.1:0-123581 GCF_036705485.1 Microcoleus sp. AT9b-C3
AGTTAGAAATGCAATTGAGGGCAAATTTGGACAAGGAAAAAGAAGATTTAGCCTGAATCGGGTGATGACAAAACTTGCTGACGGGGTGACAACCCCGCCGGAAACCCAGACAGAGCAAAGAGTTGACCGATTTATGTTAAAAAAAGATAGGCGAGATGAAAGTTACACTCGACCTATCAGAATATATGTTACCTAAATTCTATCAGACTCACTTTCAAACACAACTATCCCGCTCTCAGTTTTTAGTCCTAGAAATTATCCTTAACCTCTTAAGCTCAGAAAAACAAGTGAGATTAGAGCGACTTGCGCGTGTATTTCCCTACCCCATTACTACTGAAAGTCGTCGCCGCAAGCTACAAAGATTTCTGGACTTACCCCAGCTCACCATAACTTATCTGTGGTTTCCTGTAATTAGCTATTGGTTAACAACTTACTGCCAAGCGGGACAGAAGCTATCTTTAGCGCTCGATCGCAGTCAATGGGGCTGTATCAATCTGTTTATGGTTAGTCTGATTTGGGAGAAAAGAGCAATTCCTTTATCTTGGTCACTATTACCAAAACGAGGCAGCAGTAATATCGATGAACAGAGCGCAGCCCTTTCAGACATTTTACCCTTATTCAAAGATTACAAAATCATTGTGCTGGGAGATAGAGAATTTTGTTCAGTAGATTTGGCAAACTGGTTGAGGGAGAAGAATGTGTATTTTTGCTTACGACTCAAACGGAATCATTGTATCGAAACCGAAAATAGGATTTGGGTCAGGTTAGATAAGTTAGGAATTATGCCAGGAACCTCTGTGTACTTTCAAGGAGTAAAAGTCAGAAAGACTAAACCGATTGCGGGATTTGATGTAGCCTGCAAATGGAAACGTAACTACCAAGGGTGGACAGTTGATGAAGCTTGGTTTATCCTAACTAATCTCGGCAATTTACCGCAGGCGATAGCCGCCTACAAACAACGGATGGGAATTGAAGAAATGTTCCGTGATTGTAAAAGTGGAGGCTATAATTTAGAAGGAACCGGGTTAACAGGAAACCGACTAATTAAGATGATTTTATTGATGACAATCTCCTACAGTCATGACATTATTGAAGGCACTATCATCAAAAGAAAAAATGTACAAAAATATGTGTGTCGTCGCAAGGAACCCGAAAGAACTTATCGCCGACGTAGTACCTTCGGGGTTGGGAATGATAGCCAACAGTGGCTCAATTATCTCGAAAAATATGCTGAGCCTGTAGAAGAGTTAATGAAGTTAACTCGTAATAAACGTCACTTTTATCGACATGGGTTCAAGGCTGTAACCTTGATCAGGCAAGGTTCCTAGCTATGTTTGTCACCCCCTCAGCAAAACTTGATAATACTTCGGAAACAGCCATTGCTATTACTTTTTTAGTGATGAACCTTTCTACCTGGTTAAGAGGGGTTTTTTGTGCGTTTTTATGTCACCAACCGAAAATCACACCTATTTATGGTTCACTGATTATTAAAAGCTAGAACTGGGCAAGTTATAGTCAACAAAAAGTTATGTTTCGCCGAGCTTGAATTGCCCATCAAGTGCGATGTCTGCGGTTAGCTACGCGAGCGCGATTTTTTCTAACTTATTCAGCAAGCCCTAATTAATTAATGGGAACCAAATTAATGAAATAGTTAAGTTTGGCAAATCCAAAAATCTTTGTAACTTACGTCGCCGACTTTCGCTGGTAATTAGAGAGGGAAATACGCGGGAGAGCCGTTCTAATCAGATTTGTTTTTCTGATTGTATCACGGGTAACAAGATTTCAATCAGCTTAAACTGAGCTAACGTTAGTTTTTTTTCTCTCAGGAATGCGGTAAAATGTTGGTATCATTATTTTTTGAATAGGCAAGCGTATAACAATGTTGCTGCCTATCTTTTTTGAGCAGCGGATTGGCTCAATCCTTACTCCCTCTTTGTTTCAGCATGGTTGTTACCCCAGCAACAAGAAAAGAGTTAAAGTTTGATATTTCTTACATATTCCACCAATACTAATAAAGGAATCTTGGGCTGGGTGGGGCGGGTTTACGAGATTATCGATTTTTGGTCATTATTGTTGGTGAAACCCGCCCTACAAATTTTTGCTCATGGTGCAATCTAGCTGTGGGGGCGAGTTTACGAGATTATCGGTTTTAGGCAATTATTAGTGAAACCCCCGCCCGTTTTCTACAACTGTCCGAAACCTTTTTTAGGCTTATCTTTTTTCTTTTTCTTCTTCTGCTGGGCCCCCATATAGCCACGGGAACCGGGCTGCATTCCGGGGCCCCCCATTCCAGGCATTCCCGGCATTCCCGGCAATCCTCCCATTCCTGTAAAGTTGCCTTGACTCATTTGCTGCATCATGGTACGCATTTTCTGGAAATCGCTGACCAGCTTAGTTACGTCGTTTTCAGCGTAGCCTGCGCCTTTGCCAATGCGGCGGCGGCGGGATGGAGAACTTGCTAAAAGTTCGGGATTACGGCGTTCTTCAACTGTCATGGAATTGATCATGGCTTCGGTGCGTTTTAGCTGCACTTCTCCCTGCCGCATTTGTTCGTCTGAGAGTTTGTTCATCCCCGGAATCATTTTCAGAATGCCGCCGAGGGAACCCATGTTTTTTAGCAGTCTGGTTTGTTTGAGAAAGTCGGTAAAGTCGAACTTGGCCGTAAGCATTTTCTCTTGCATTTTCTCGGCATCGGCGATGTCGAATTCTTCTTGCGCTTTTTCTACTAGCGTCAAGACATCGCCCATGCCGAGTATTCTCGATGCCATACGATCGGGATAAAATGGTTGCAATGCTTCCACTTTTTCGCCGACGCCGACAAATTTAATCGGCGCGCCGGATATTTGCCGCACTGATAAAGCTGCACCGCCACGGCTGTCGCCGTCTAATTTGGTTAAGATTGCACCAGTAATGCCGATTTGTTCGTGAAAGGTGCGGGTTAAGTTTGCTGCTTCTTGGCCGGTCATGGCATCAACAACTAACAGCGTTTCGTGGGGTTGTACTGTTTGTTTGATGCGGCCCAATTCTGCCATCATGTCTTGGTCGATTTGTAGGCGGCCTGCTGTATCGACGATGATGGTATCAATGCCAATTTGTTTGCCGTGTTCTATGCCTTGGCGGGCAATTTCTACGGGGTCAATGTCTTTGCCTAATTCAAATACTGGTACGTCGATTTGTTTGCCGAGGGTTAGCAATTGGTCGATCGCGGCTGGTCGATAAATGTCGGTTGCGACTAGCAGTGCGGTACGATTTTGTTTGCGGAGGTGCAGCGCTAGTTTGGCGGTAGCTGTGGTTTTCCCGGTTCCTTGCAAACCAGCCATCAGGACAACTGTGGGCCCGGACTCTGCGGTGGCTAGGGGTACGTTGGTTTCCCCCATGACGCGGACGAGTTCGTCGTGGACGATTTTAATAAATTGTTGGTCTGGACGGACGCCTGAAACGACTTCTGCGCCTTGTGCTTTTGCCGCTACCTCTCCGATGAAGTTTTTGACGACTTGGAGGTTGACATCGGCTTCCAGGAGGGCGCGGCGGACTTCTTTGAGGGCGTCTTGGATATTGGACTCGGAGATTTTATTCTGTCCGCGCAGTTTTTTCCAGGTGGATTCGAGTCGATCGGCGAGGGCTTCAAACATAGGGCATTGTTGGCTAGTCAGTCTTTTTAATTTTAAGGCTAAATGCGGATGTTTGGATTAATGTTTTGCTAATTTTTGAATAATCCTTTCAGGGCGGGCTAGAAGCCCACCCCACAAGCAAATTAATTCATATATTGTGGAACAGGCATCTTGCCTGTTCCTAAAACTGTTGCCCTAAAATTCATATATTGTGGAACAGGCATCTTGCCTGTTCCTAAAACTGCTATAAGATGTGACTTTTTACATATTCTGCGATCGCTGGTTGGACTGTGAAGAGGGTGCGATCGCCCTTTTCGACTTTTTCAATTAATGACCTACGTCTCAAGGATTCGACGGCTTTGAGGAAGTCTGAAGGAGATAATTCCAGAAGGGCTGGTTTTTTGGAGATTTCGACTGCTTTGTTTTGATTGGCCAACCAGGACATTACTTTTTTTTCGGAGTCTGACAAGCGCTGAAAATGTTGGTGTAATAAATATTCTAAGTCTCCTAAAACTAAGCTATCATAGGATAAGAATTCAGAAACATTGCCGCTAAATAAGTCTTGAATTGTAGCGGCTATTGTATTTAACCACAAGGGGTTTCCTCGGTAAAGGTCTATTAAGTCCGACCATTTTTCCGATGCGGCTAGGCCTTTTTCTGTGAATATTTCTCGCGCAGGTTCGCCTAAACCATTGAGTTGCAATGTTTGACAAGTTTTTGGGTTGCTTTCTAATGCTGCAATTTCTCTGGGTTTTTCCCAACTCAGCAAAATTAGGCAACTATTGTGGCATGATTCTGCTATTTGTTTGAAGAAAGTGCCATAATTTTCATAGCCTTGTTTGTAGTTTCCTGCTAGTTGCCCGCTGCTGAAGATGGTTTGCACATCATCGAGGATGATGAGACAGCGATGCGATCGTAAATAGTTGATTAAATCTGGTAATTCGGTTTCTTGCTGCTGCGATAGGAATTTAATTAAGTCGGTTTGGACTGTTTGGAGGGGTGGCGCGTCGCGGAGGCTTCGCCAGATTATACAGTCGAATTCATATTGAATGTGTTGGATTAGTTGGAGTGCGATCGCACTTTTGCCACTTCCGCTTAATCCTAAGATGGTAATCAGACGGGTGCGGTTTTCCAAAATCCATTGTTTGAGGGTGGAAAGTTCTGATGTGCGATCGAAAAATGTCGAGATTTCTGGTGCGTCGTCTAAGTCGATGCGGGGCTGTTTTGCTGTTTGTTGGGGGTTTTGGGGTGTTTTGGGCGATCGCACTTTTTCATGACAAATGTTAACGTTATGATTAACAGTTATATTCTCGCCTGTAACATTTTCAACAATAGCCAATTGATAATTATAAAAACTTGCCTTTTCTAATACAGTCCTAAAATTGTTTTTAGTAATATCTTTTTTCAATTCTTTAGAAAGTATTTTCCAAAGTTGCGATCCGACATTTCTGACATGACTTGAACTTGAGTAAACTTCTCGAGCAATTTGCGTGTAAGTTGTGTCTTGTAAAGTTCCCCGCAGGATAGCTTCTTGCACGTAATCTAAATGCTTTCCCGTCTTAGCAAAAATTAGCTCATCTGCCAGTGTCAAAACTTCGGCAATATCCATAGATTAGGGAGAAGCTGGAGTTTACGCCATTCATTATACCTGACATTTCGTACAATTGAGACATTTTTGATTTTGTCATCTATCTAAAGTCAGGACTTTTCCTACACAGCTCATCCTTTATATTAATTGATTAAGGTATTAGCAGGATATTTTTATGAAGCGAGTGCGGTGGCTCAGCGGTTTGTTCTCGGCTGGGGTGTTGTCTTTTACTTTAGCGACAGTTGGTGCACAGGTGGCACAGGCCCAGCGCCCGATCCATATACTCGACCTGCAATGTCTTGTTACAGGGGGTTACCTTGATAATAGGGGCAACTTACAATATGTTAACAGGGAGCCTACAGACCTTTCCATAGGCAGACAAATATATACCAGTATTATGAATGTACGCTCGGCCAGTTGGACTTGTAAACTTCCAGGCGGTCGTGCTTCTCTCCGATTGGAGTATGGAGTTGCAGATCAGGATCAGATTTCACCCCCCAAAATCGAGGTTTATGTAGATGGAAATCAAGTAGCTTCTCAGGTTGGGAAGCCTGGGAGGATGAACACAATGTTGGTAGATGTTAGTAATGGTAAAAGTTTATCTCTTGAGATATCTTGTTCCACAGCTCAAAATTGTAACAGAAGACCCTACCACTTCTTCAAATTTAATCTTGAGCCGGGGGCAAGCTCTCCAGGGAGTCGATAAATTATGAGTATTAGCCGCCGTCAATTTAATCGTATCATTATTTGGGGTGGAGCTTCTTTTGCGGCTTCCGCAACATCGGGCATCTTCTTCCCCAAACCTGCCGAAGCTTATGCCCTAGAATTTCCGATTAGTGCTTTATCAGCCGATCGCGTTTTCAACGGTATTCAAAAATATTGTGGAGCACAGCCCATCCCCGGTGTTCTCTCACCAATCGTACAAGGCAATACTAATGTTAGCAGTAAAATAGAACCAGCGGCAGCCAACGCTATTCGCACCGCAGACAAAGAATTTGTCAACCGCAATTTTACCAGCAAAAGAACCGAATTAGCCGTAACTGGCAGCGGTTCTAATTTTGCATCAGATACCAGTCGGCTGTGGGGGCGGCAAAGACAGGATAAAGTCGGCCCGAATGTTGGATTTGGCTTCGTACAAAAGTGGGAAGATCAATATAGCGATGCCAAAATTTCTGGGCCGACAATGTGCGCTATTGATAACGCCCAAAGAGTCTTAGCAGACCAAAGATTAACACCGCCAGAAATCGCCGCTTCTGTATTGCCAACTCGCTCAAGGTTGGATGATTGGGGCTCGTGGGGAGGTGATACCGATGCCTCTGCTGGTAGAAATCCTGGTGCTGTTTTTGCTCAATACGATACAGCCGCCGGTACGGTGACATCTCGCTACGATGTAGTTGAACCGGGGCCCAAAGGTTTTGGGCGTGTTGAGTTTACTATTGAAGCGGAAGATCAGCCTCGGCGGGTGATTTTGGTGACGGTGAGGTTTTAGGGGAAAATCAGCATTACGACAATCCTGTAGGGGCGGGTTCACCAGTATTTCTGATTCACATCCAGGGTATTTATAAACCCGCCCCCACACACGAATAGCGCCGGGGCGGGTTTATTTTACCTGTTTGTTTGTGTCAAATATTGTTGGTAAACCCGCCCCTACAGGATTAATAGCAATATTATAGTCGATTATATCATCAAGTTTACTACCTTTGCAGTTGAGCAATCAAATCTAATGCTTTTTGAGCATCATCGTTCATTCCTTGATCCCTAAATAAACGGGCGGCTTGCTGCAAATCTGCGATCGCCCCTTTTGTATCCCTCATTCTCGCTAAAGTAATGCCTCGGTTAGCATAAGCCTTAGCATAATTGGAATTGAGCTGAATTGCTTGAGTGTAATCAGCTAAGGCAGAGCGATCGTTCCCAATCCGAAACAGCGCCAATCCTCTGTTAAAATAAGTGTTAGCGCGACCGGGATTGATTTGCAGGGCTTGATTGAAATCGTCGATCGCTCCTTTTTGATCGCCTAAATCCGAAAGTGCTAATCCTCGGTTGTTGTAAGCCGCTGCAAAGTTTCTATCCAAGCGGATGACTTGAGTATAATCTGCGATCGCCCCCGGTTTATCTCCCATTACCGACAAAACCAGCCCCCGATTGTAGTAAGCGTCAACATAACCGGCATTTAGGGCGATCGCCTTGCTATAATCAGCGATACTCTTGGGCATTTGTCTCAAATCGGAATAAGCGAGGGATCGATAGAAATAAGCTTCCGCGTAATCAGATTGAGTTTGAATTGCTTGGTTAAAATCAGCAACAGCCCCTGACAAATCTCCCTTGTCAAACCGACTTAAACCTCGAACGTAATAAGTTTTAGCATCTTGCGGATTGTTCAGTTTTAGAGGTGCGTTAGTGGCGGTGGAAGTATTCACCAAAATAGCAGAACGATTTAAACCTGCATCCGACAACTTAGCTATAAAAGTGTTAATAGGAATCGCAGAATTAAACCCGGTTTTAGTAAACGCTAAACCTGTCATAACTTTTCCGTCTGTGACACGATCATAATCGCGATCGCCCTCTCCGTGAATCCCAACTACACGCCCTTCTCCATCAAATACAGGCCCTCCACTCATGCCCCCTTTCGTGACAGCATTGTAGCGCAAAGTATAGCCGTCTGAATGAGTCGGGAGACGGCTGGTAACATAGCCGGGTGAAAACTCAAAATTGCGATCGGGTTGGTCTTTTCTGCTAGCGGGAACACCTGGATAACCAAACACAAAAATTTCTGTTCCAACTGTCGCTTGTTCGGAATCGCCTAAAGTTACAACAGGATAAGATTCCGTACTCTTAAATGTTACGACTGCTAAATCGGGAGCATTCTGGCCTTTCTGTAATAATACACTACGGGTTACTGGATAGTCTTTTCCCCTATGACTGCGAATCGTATAGGTAGCTTTAGTATCATCAACAACATGGTTAGCTGTCAGGACAGTGTAGGTTGTACCTTGTTTAGCAATAATAAATCCTGTACCTAGACCAGTTGTTCCATTAATTTGAACGGTGGCAGAAATCGCTAATTTGGCAATTTCTTGGGGAGTTTTTGCGAAAAGGGGTGCTGCTGCAAAAACAACTATTCCTGCTACCGTTACCGTTCCTGCTAGGATGCTGGTGAGGGAATCAAACCGCGAATAATCCCTATTCATAGGTGATTGCTGAAGAGTAAGATTTTTTATACTCCGAATAGTATAAATTAAAATAAAATTTCTGAAAACCAGAAACCCTGATGTTTTCAGATGATTTCGATTTTTATGACATTTCGTACATTTCGTATATTTCCGCCCTTGTCGGCATTACTCCGCCATATTTTAATTGTAGATGTTCTAGCGTAAACGCATCTCAATTCAGTTGACATAAAGTCATGCTTATGAATCACTAACCTCTGGTGCATCTCAGTGAAAGCAAATACATCAAGCAGAAAGTTGACCATTAAGATAAGCACAGCGAAGAGAAAGGAATTAGGAAACACTCTCGATATTCCACTGCGCTCCTGATAGTTTCACCCTGACTCCTATTCGTTTAATCTTTGATTCCACTGTTCCATAACCGATAGAACTTCAAGATGCTTTTTTATATATAGTATCGGTAGTTACAGCACTTTGCATGACTAAGAGGTACAGTAACAGCAGTGAGCAAAATAATTTTATATTTGCTTACTTGAACATAATTGCACTCCCAATTCCAATAGTTTTTCTACTATCTGTACACTTCGAGGTACATATCTCCTGACTATTGTACCTAATCGTTAAGTAAAGTGCTGTAAGGTTCAGTCAGCGCACAATGTAATAGGCACTTGAATGCAACATTGTCATTCGCGAAAACGCCACATAACAACGCGCATTGCACCCTTTTCAAGAACAGGCTTTCCGGCCTGTTCTACAAAGAGTATATTTCTCCTGGGGTGGGCAGGAGAGCGCGGCCATAAAAGGCTTATTGAAAATTGTGAAACATCTCAGGTTAAGCAAACTTAATCTTCAAATAATCCTCCTCCATCTTCGCCCCCGAAGGTTGCAGCGCCGCTAAAGCTTGTGGCAACACCAAATTACGGCGGTGATTCCCAATCCGAACATTCAACTCATCTCCCGTTTTGCTCAACTGGATCTGATCTTTAGCAATTCCGGGCAAATACAGTTCAAGACTATATTGATTGTTTTCCTGCACGATCTTAATCGTATTCTCTTTGTAATAAACTTGACTTGGATCTTCGTCTTTGTAAAGCGTTTCTTTCAACCGTTCCAAAGCTGCCAAACCGCACATTTCTTCAGAATAAAGTGGCACTTCCTTAACTGGGAGCGGCATGAAATCTGAGTGAATTTCCTGACGGTACTGTTCCTGGCTTTCTTTCCACCGTTTGAAAAATGGGTCAGTTACTTCTGCCGGAATAATCCGGTTAGCTACTACTAAATCGGTAGCTACATTGTACAAACTCAAATAGGCATGAGCGCGCAGAGACTCTTTAATTACCATTTTTTCGGGATTGGTAACTAACCTTACCGAAGTCACAGTATTGTCAGTTAAAACCTTTTCCAAAGCTTCGATTTGTTCGTAAAATTCGTAAGGTGCATCCATCACCTCTTTGTCTGGTAAAGAAAAACCCGCAATTGGTCTAAAAATAGGTTCAACTAAAGGTCTAAGGGCGGCTGATATGCCTTGCAGCGGCTTGTAAAATTTTCTCATGTACCAGCCGCCAACTTCCGGCAAACTTAGCAGTCTCAATGCAGTGCCAGTTGGGGCAGAATCGATAATTAAAACATCAAATTCACCTTCGTCATAATGCCGCTTCATCCGCACCAAGCCGAAGATTTCATCCATTCCTGGCAAGATGGCTAATTCTTCAGCTTGCACGCCTTCGAGCCCCTGGGCTCGCAAGACTTGAGTAATGTATCGCTTAACTGCTCCCCAATTGCCTTCTAATTCCCTGAGAGCGTCTAATTCTGCTCCCCACAAATTCGGTTTCACCAGCCGCGAATCGTGTCCGAGTTCCATGTCAAAGCTGTCGGCTAAGGAGTGAGCGGGATCAGTGCTCAGCACTAAGGTTTTGTATCCCAATTCGGCACATCGCAGCCCAGTCGCAGCGGCTACGGAGGTTTTGCCGACGCCGCCTTTTCCGGTCATTAATATTAAGCGCATTGATTGTTTAGCTCGCCTGAAAGTAGTTTACTCTTATATTGTAACGTTATGTAACAAAAATTAATTTGCTAGGGGAATTAATTGGGGCGACAAGCAGCCGCTGAACACAGCGCATTTCCTGTGATTCACGAAATTGCTGAAATGTCAAGATTAGTTAAAATTATTTATTTCAAATATCACTGGCGGCGTATAAAAATCCATCAGCGTTCATCTGTGTTTATCTGCTAATATCTGCGGTTAAAAAAGGGTTCTCGCTCTTGAAAAACCATTTTTTATTGCTAACAAACCTAAGAACAATTCTCAAACATTAGTTTTCCGAGGAAATACAAGCTGTTTGAGCACATCCAACCGCGAACAGTCCCAGTAATCGATGTGAGAAACAATTAAACCGTCGCTGTTGACTTTCAGTTCGCTCCTACCGGCGATCGCCATTTTCGGTTTCCAAGGTAACGGTGCGATCCAACTAAGAGTCCAGCGAGTGTCTATAGTATCTCCCGACTGCGAAATCCCGTGCAAATCGAGATTTACATCCTGAAAAAAAGTCCCCATAAACCCGATCATTTTGCGGTAGCGATCGACTCCTGTAAATCGATTCACCGGATCTTCAAAATAAACATCTTTTGCATAGATGCTGTAAGTCTGATTATCGGGAAATCTTTGATAATCGTCTTTGAGAATTTCAATAATGTCCATTTCGAGCGAGCGTTATTCTTATATTATTAGAATATAATTTTAACACAAGAGAGCAAAAATCCGCCATTCTCGTCCAAATTGTGATAGTATATCGGGTTATTTCCTGCCTTGCCAACTTTCAACTTAACATCACAACTATGATTGACCTCTACACTTTTACCACACCGAACGGTCGCAAAGTCTCGATCATGCTCGAAGAAATAGGTTTACCCTACAACGTGCACGTCATCGACATCACAAAAAACGACCAATTTAGCCCAGAGTTCATCGCAATCAACCCCAACAGCAAAATTCCGGCGATAGTCGATCGAGATAACGGGATCACCGTCTTCGAGTCCGGCGCTATTCTAATCTATCTTGCCGAAAAAAGTGGCAGATTTCTGCCCACAGACAAACAAAAATACTTTCAAGTTATGGAATGGCTGATGTTTCAAATGGCCAGCGTCGGCCCGATGTTTGGTCAGCTAAACCACTTCAAACGCTTTGCACCCGAACAAATTCCCTATGCGATTGGGCGCTACGAAAAAGAAACCTTGCGCCTCTACGGAGTATTAGACACTCAACTAGCAAAATATGAATACATCTGCGGCGACTATTCTATAGCCGACATTGCTACCTATCCCTGGGTTGCTATTTACGAATTTCAAGGATTAAGCCTCGACAATCATCCCCACCTCAAACGTTGGGTAGAAACCTTGCAGAAGCGTCCCGCAGTTGAGCGCGGAATGGCTGTTCCATCATTATAAACCCCGCATCTAAATTGTATTTTCGGGAGGGCTAGAAGCCCACCCCACAAGCAAATTGACTTTTGTGGAACGGGCTTCTAACCCGTTGTTAATAAACAGCGGGCGGGCTAGGAGCAACGGCCCACAAAGCAAGTTGACTTTTGTGGAACGGGCTTCTAGCCCGTTGTTAATAAACAGCGGGCGGGCTAGGAGCAACGGCCCACAAAGCAAGTTTACTGGTTGTGGAACGGGCTTCTAGCCCGTTCAAAAAAAGCCCTCAAACTCAATCCGCGAAATGCTTAATAATCGCCTCAGCAAACTCCGAACACTTCAACTCAGGCACCGGCGGCTCCATCAACCTTGCCAAATCGTAAGTAACTTCACCGTTAGAAATTGCCGCTCCCAAACCCTTCTTAATCAAGTCTGCTGCTTCCTGCCATCCCATGTATTCTAACATCATCACCCCGGACAAAATCAGGGAACCAGGATTGACTTTATCCAAACCAGCGTGTTTAGGTGCAGTGCCGTGAGTCGCCTCAAAAACTGCACATTCATCACCAATATTCGCACCGGGGCCCATGCCCAATCCACCCACAATGGCGGCGGCCGCATCGGATAAATAATCCCCGTTCAGATTCATTGTCGCTAAAATCGAATACTCGGCCGGCCTGGTTTGAATTTGTTGGAAAATACTGTCAGCAATTCGGTCGTTGACCATGATTTTTTCTTTCCACTGACCGCTGCCGTGAGTCTCCCAAATTGCAAACAGAACGTCGGCGACTTCTTGACGAATTTTGGCTTGTTTTTCTGGGGTCAAAGCATCGTATCCCGGATCAATTTGGCGAGCATTATCTTCTAAGCTAATGTCTGGATTTTTTTCTTTGTTGCCCAGAATCCAAGACTCTCTTTCCGTTACGCACTGAGCGCGAAATTCGGTGGTTGCTAATTCGTAACCCCAATCTCGGAAAGCTCCTTCGGTATATTTCATGATGTTGCCTTTGTGTACCAAAGTCACTTGCTGCTTATCTTTTGGCAACCGCAAAGCGTGGGTAATAGCGCGCCTTACTAAACGCTGAGAACCTGTTTTGCTAATGGGTTTAATTCCGATTCCAGAATCGAGGCGAATTTGTTTTTTGCCATGTTCTGGTGTTGCCGGAATTAACTCATTATTGAGATATTCAATCAATTTCTTGCCGATGTCGCTGCCTTTGGCCCATTCAATTCCGAGGTAAATATCTTCTGTATTTTCCCGGTAAATAATTACATCTAGCAGTTCGGGAGTTTTGTGTAGCGATGGTGTTCCAGCATAATATTTGCAGGGCCGCACGCAGGCGTAAAGGTCAAAGATTTGCCGCAAAGCTACGTTTAGCGATCGAATGCCGCCCCCGATTGGGGTTGTCAGCGGTCCTTTGATGGCAACTCCATATTCTTTGATGGCGTCTAAGGAATCCTGGGGCAGATATTGGTAAGTACCGTAGACATCGCAGGCTTCGTCGCCTACATAGATTTTAAACCAGTTGATTTTTCGATCGCCACCGTAAGCCTTTTCTACCGCAGCATCCATGACTTTCTGGGAGGCAGGCCACAAGTCAACGCCGGTACCGTCGCCGCGAATGAAGGGAATAATCGGGTCATTGGGGACGATCGGCGAACCATCTTTGAAAGTAATTTTAGAACCAGTTGTCGGGGCTACAATCTTTTGGTACATATCTTAACAGTGGGGATAGGAATGTTCCCTATTTTGCCACGATTGTCTGCCTAAACCTCAACCAATCCTAAATATTGGTATAAACTTAAGTGGGATTTTTGGGCGATAGGCTGCCCGTCACTGTGACTTTTGGGCGATCGCCAATTTAAAAGTTAATTTAAAAAAGTAGCAAAGATAGCAGAAGTTTCTATCAAATCTCCCTCTCTATCTTTCAGCGCTACGGTTGAGAATATGCTGGAAACAAGTCAGTGGATTTTAGATTTTAGATTTTAGATTTTAGATTTACTCCCCAGATGAATCTGGGAGGTTGAACCTTAGTCTAAAATTTTGGGCGAATCACGACTCCTGTCGGAAAGTTGTATGCGTTTTTGGGCGGGTTCAGAATAATGATTGTAGCCGCCGATGAACCGAAAATAAACGGAGATTATTTTCACAAAATTTGCATTTATTTGCGATATTTTTCCTTCTGCATATTCTTTTTGACAACCCACAAAATACACCAGATGACTATAATCACCACAACTATTTTGGAAACAGGGCCCAGATAATCGTCTACAAGTGTATAATTTTCCCCTAGTTTATATCCGGCAAAAGTCAGGAAACTTACCCATAAAAGAGTGCCGCCTGTTGAGTATAGTAAAAAAGGAATTAAAGGCATATTATTGATGCCAGCGGGCAGGGAAATTAGGGTGCGAACTCCGGGTACTAGGCGACACAAAAACACGGCTTTGTTGCCGTGTCTGTTAAACCATCTATTTGCTTTGTCAATATCCGCGCCCGATACTGTGATCCACTTACCGTATTTGTCGGCTAAATTCCTCAAGCGTTCTTCGCTCAATAATTTACCCGCATAGTACCAGGGAAGCGCACCCAGAATTGTACCGATTACTCCTGCTGCGATCGCCGGTGCTAACTGCATATCATCACCCTTTGATGCCGTGAATCCTGCCAGCGGCATAATCAATTCTGAGGGTATGGGCGGGAAAAGATTTTCTAAAAACATCAACAGGCCAATTCCGAGATAGCCCATCGACTGCATTGTGTTAGTTATCCATTCAACCATTTTTATTTAATAATTTGGTAAGAAGAAGTCATTAGTCCTTGCTCGTTCCTAGGCTCTGTCTGGGAACACATATCTAGAGGCTCTGCCTCGACTCCCCATGAGGGAGGCAGAGCCTCCTTGTATTCATTCCCCGGCACAGCGTGGAAACGATAAACGATGATTAAGTGCCCGAAGTCCAAGAGTTTGTGTACTCAATTTGTTCGGCGGTCAAGGTATCAATGTGAATACCCATTGCTTCCAATTTGAGACGGGCAATTTCTTTGTCAACTTCCACGGGGATTGAGTGAATACCAGGCTCTAGTTTGCCTTTATTCGTAACCAGATATTCGCAGGCTAAAGCTTGGTTAGCAAAGCTCATATCCATCACGGCGCTTGGGTGTCCTTCGGCGGCTGCTAAGTTGATCAAACGGCCTTCGCCCAACACAATAATCGACTTGCCATTATTGAGGTGATATTCTTGAGTGAAAGACCGGACTGTTTTCACGTCGGTGCTTTTTGCGCCGAGGGATTTGAGGTCAATTTCAATGTCGAAGTGACCGGAATTGCAAACAATTGCGCCGTCTTTCATTGTCTCGAAATGTTCGGCACGAATGACGTGTTTGTTGCCGGTAACGGTAATGAATATATCTCCGACTGTTGCTGCTTCGTCCATCGGCATCACGCGGAAACCGTCCATCACTGCTTCGATCGCCCGAATCGGATCGATTTCGGTGACAATTACGTTAGCACCCATGCCGCGGGCGCGCAGTGCCGTGCCTTTGCCGCACCAACCGTAACCTGCAACCACAATATTTTTACCGGCTAACAAAATATTGGTAGCGCGGATAATCCCGTCTAGGGTAGATTGGCCGGTGCCGTAGCGGTTGTCAAAGAAGTGCTTGGTGTCGGCGTCGTTGACGTTCATTGCGGGGAAAGTCAGCACGCCGTCTTTCAACATGGCCCGCAGGCGCACGATGCCTGTGGTAGTTTCTTCGGTAGTTCCGATTAAGTCGGAAATTTGGTTCGGGCGGTGCTGGATCAGTGCGGCTACCACGTCGCTGCCGTCGTCGATAATGATATTGGGGCGGTGGTCTAGGGCTGTGTAGACGTGACGTTCGTAGGTAGCCGCATCTTCTCCTTTGAGGGCGAAGACGGAAATGCCGTAGTCTTCAACTAAGCAAGCCGCTACGTCATCTTGAGTGCTCAAGGGGTTGCTGGCGATCAGTACGGCGTCGCCACCGCCGAGTTTGATGGCGATTGCCAAATGAGCGGTTTCTGTGGTTACGTGGCAGCAAGCAGCCAAGCGAATGCCAGCGAAAGGCTTTTCTTTAGCGAAGCGTTCTTGAATTTGCCGCAAAACGGGCATTTCCCGGCCGGCCCACTCGATGCGTTGCTTTCCCAAGGGGGCGAGGGACAAGTCTTTGACTTCGTGTTTAATCTTGACGGATGTAGCAACCATGTATGTTATTTCTCAGAAATCATCAAACTTTGTTAGTTTTAGCAGATTAAGTCATCGGCGGGCAAGTGCTGTGATTTTACTTGAGCGGGGTCGGCGCTGCTCATCTTAAATTTTGATTGTGTTTTAATGATTAGCGAACGAGTCGATGGAGTCACCCCCACATTGAGAGTCAAACATTCCTGTCAGCCGATCGAGCTCAATCTTTTGTGTTAGCGTGGCGTTCTGGAATTATTTGACATTCTCACTTGGGCTGCTGGCAGTTTGAGCGCCTGCGTGATTGCGTTCCCAGCTTGGCGGCCTGCAGATATCATCAATGGGTTAGGACTTGGTTGAGTAGCGATTAGTTTCGCGTTCCAAGACATCTTCAAATACTTTTTATGGGAAATATTGTTGCTGTTGCAGGAATCGTTTCAATTGGGCGATCGGATCGATTGTAGAAGGCTTTGGAGGTACGGTTGAAAAGATTTTGCGGCGTTCAACTCAAATTATTAGCGATCGGGGAGAGCCAGTTATCGTGCCGAAGGCGATCGTATTTACCAATTCGGTGCGGGTACTAAAAACCATTACCCACAGGCCAACCAACCTGCGTTTAATTTTAGCCTACGATATCGGCTTTCCTGAGCAATTGAAACCTTAGTTAAAGCTATTTCCGAAGTCGAAGGCGTTTTGTCCCAAACAACTCCAGAAGTTGATATTTCAGGCATTAACCAAGATTCTTTGCATCTTATTGTCCCCTATTGAAAGCTGCCGTAACAAGCACAGGTGCGACGGACAAAAACCGTGGTTGTGGTGGCGATTAAAGTAGCATACGTCTGGGCGGACATTAAAATTCTTCAATCGGTAGCGGTGACTTTGTACGATCGAACAATTTGCCGTGAGTGAGTTTTGAATTTTGAGTTGGGAGAGGGAGAGAGTGGGAGAGTGGGGGAGTGGGAAAAATTCTCTTGCTTCACGCTTGACTTTTTCCCTAAACACCCGTCCGTTAAACCCGTTAAATCCCGTACACTGAGCGTTGCCGAACTTCCCTCTGATATCAAATCCGCGCTTCGACAGTCGAGCGTAAAATCGAGTCAACATCCAACACTCAACCATCATTCAGTTTGGCGACCCGCCCGTCAACAGTCAACAGTCCACAGTCAACTATTATGAGGAGTGCAACCAGAATTAATATGACTTCTCCCTTCTGACTTTTCAAATCAAGCAAAAGGCGAGCCGATTTCTCATTAGCGCGCCTCCTAATTGAATTTTATTTTGTAAAACGTAAATGAGGAGATTGTTCCGGTTGAAACAAATCATGAAGTCGTTTTGCTAGCGCGACGACGGCGTGCTGCAACCAAGCCACCTAAACCTAGAGCCAAACCAGTCATTGTCATCGGTTCTGGAACTGCTTCTGCGCTCACTGCGAAGTCTTGGAAGTCTGCGTCGTTGTTGTTACCGCGATCGTCGAAGGAGATTAGCGTGCCTCCATTAAACAGAGAACCTGTGCCGTTTGTGAATTGTCCCGCAGCTTGGAAGACGTTCGTGGTTTCTTTGCCGAGTGCGTCCCACAGTTGCGTTTGCGCCCCAAACACCGCTTGTTGGCTGCCACTGTTCAAGGCTGAGGTCGAGTAGACACTGCCACCCCAACCGCTGTCGAGCCCCAAAGTATAAATTTGATTTGCCAGGAAGGTGAATACTACCGAGCCAGAACCCACGACTGTATTGCCCAGAGTTCCTTTCCATTCGTCTGCCCACTGGTTGTCTGAGGATTTAGTTTCCGAAAACAGGGTGCTAACTAGAGAGACCGCCGAGTCATTCACGCTGTATATCCCCAAAGAGGATTGGTACATACCGTGAGATTCTTTGAAGCTAAACTTGACGCTTGTATCTTGGCTGAATGTGATGCCGTTGGTGCCAAAAGAGAAGGCTTGAGCTGGAGCTCCGGCGCCA
Organism: Microcoleus sp. AT9b-C3; assembly: GCF_036705485.1. NCBI lineage: Bacteria > Bacillati > Cyanobacteriota > Cyanophyceae > Oscillatoriales > Microcoleaceae > Microcoleus > Microcoleus sp. AT9b-C3. Next base: position 17,928 of record NZ_JAUBUR010000022.1, read on the forward strand.
AACAGAGCTGTGGCGGCGGCGGTAGCTGTTAAGGCGGATAAGAGTTTGGTATTCATAACCTGTTCCTTTTGTGCGAGGGTCTTAATAATTTCATTATGCGATACTTTTTTGTATTTGGGGGACTTTAGGTAAAGTTTGACATATTCTTTATCAAGCCTTTACATATCCTTCATAAATGCTGTCGATCACATCTGGCGGTGGGCGATCGCTCGCTAAAAATACCCACTAAATAATTATAAATATTGTGGCTTGAAACCTTGCATTACCGGGCATGGGGGGGCGGGTGAGCCAAACTGATTTGGATCGGGCTTATGCTAATTTTTTATTATATTATTAAGTCTAAATCCTCAACATCAGATACTTAAGTATAAATACGGTCATATTCGTGTGTACTGACAGTTAAAGGAGTTTTCTATTAACCAGAAACTGGGAATATTTGTTTGTTGGGACTTGTACAGGGGAGTTAAAGTAGTTTATCTATCGGGTAAATTACCTACAAAATGCGATCGTGGGGGCTACGTATTTTGGTTGAATTAAATAGAGGCCGTGGCGTGAGATATCCCCAAGATGCGATCGAGGAGAGGCAATTTCCGCAGATTGAAGCGGTAAAATACCGGATTGCTCCTCAACAAAGATTGTATAGAGAAGCTGTGGCCCCGTCCTTGCTCCCGATCGCCCGCATCAAAAAAGACCGCTGTAGCGTTCCTCGGCCCAAGGTTCGCCCCGCTGGTGGTAGCCGTTGCGTTCCCAAAAACCGAGTTCTTCGGTTTCTGTAAATTCCAAGCCGTTAATCCATTTAGCGCTTTTCCAAGCGTACAAGTGGGGAACTACGAGCCGCATTGGGCCGCCGTGGTCTGCTGACAGAGGTTCGCCGAAGACGGTGTGGGCGAAAAAGTTTTCTTCTCGGAGGAAGTCGGCGATCGCAATGTTGGTAGTATAGCCGCCGTAGCAGTGTTCCATGACGTGCAGAGCTTTTGGATCGACTTCTATGTAGTTCATAAAATCTGTGACTTTGACTCCCGTCCACTGCACGTCGAGTTTTGACCACCGAGTGACGCAGTGAAAATCCGCAGTAAAGTTACTTTGGGGCATGGCCTGGAAGTCCGACCAAGTGAAGGTTTTTGGTTGTGCTAATCCCCAGACTTTAAATTCCCAACTCTCAATGCTGACGGAGGGTGTATCGCCGTAGGTCAGCACAGGAAAGCCGTTGGCAAGGTATTGACCTGGGGGGACGCGATCGATGTTTTCTGATTCTGGCTTGCGAAAAAATTTGCCCAGCATTGATTCACGCTCTACAGTAACTGACTGCAATCCTGAGTATAACTTGCAGAGATGAGCGCATCGCAATTCATCTCAAGGCAGAAAGCAAATGCACTTCTGTAGAAATAAAAATTCCTAAATCATGCTTGATGCCCGCCTAATTCTGCCTTCGGAGAGAGGCGAAGCTAAAAATTTTTAAAATTTATCACCCCAGCGTATGAATTACCTAATCTTAAATTTTATCGTAATTAAGGGTGCATTTCCGAATCTTTGATGTATTGTTACAATATGCTCAGATGCCATATGTCAAAAAATTGATGGGGTAAAAATCATGATCACAAGTTGCTTGATTCCGCTGACGGTATGCTTGATTGCTTGGTGGGTGACTGCCGGGACTGACAACAGAACGCTAGACGGAATTCCGGCTCCCATAGCTGCAATTATTGGAATGTGTTCGTTAATTTGGTTGGTGGCGGTGTGTCCTTGGCCTGTTGAACTCGCTCTAGTGTTGGCGGTGCTGGTTTTGGGCAAAGCTTATTTGCAAAAAATCTTGAAAGTCGGCTGAATTTTCAGGGCTAGCGCTCCTATGATTTGCGGGAGCGCGATCGAGTGCTGCTACTTTGTTAAAATTTTTCGCAATTTGTCTGGCTAGGTTCTCAGAGGGGGTCGCAAAGGCGGAACTAACCCCTGAACTGGTGAAATTCAATTTAAATATTTCAGTTAAAAATTAGAACATACAGATTGACAGAGAAACCCGGTTTATCTAAGATAAACCGGGTTTGTGGGGGGTGAAATTTTCACACCTCCCGCAAGAATTGCTTAGGACTTAGAAACTCGGAACACAAGAAACCCGGTTTCTGAGTCCAGGAGTGTTGCTGTATGTGCGTAAAATGGCGAGCTGTTAAATTGGCAAGCGATTGATATCTTTATTAGAACCAATTACTACCATGGCGTCGCCCTTTCTCAAGCGTTCGCTTGGCTCAGGATTAATCTCGAACTTTTCGGCGCGACCGACTGCTAACAAGTTCAAACCATACCGGCGCCGGAGTTCCAAATCGGAGATAGTTTTACCGTCAAACTTTTCAGGAACAAGCAACTCAACAATGCTGTGATCGGGGTCGAGGTCAAAGCGTTCTAAAATGCTGGGTTTTGTAAGAAGGCGGGCCACAGAGCAGCCCATTTCTCGTTCGGGAAAAACTACATGATCTGCACCCACTTTTTTCAACAGTTTTAAGTGAGTTTCCGAAGAAGCTTTGGCTATTACGTGACTTACCCCGCCTTCCTTAAGATTTAGGGTGGTGGTAATGCTTTCTGCTAGGTAATTGCCGATCGCCACAATCACTGTTTCAAATTCAAATATACCCGCTTCCGCAAGAGCGCTAGGCTCAGTAGAATCTAACTGCACAACGTGAGCAGCAATGCGCTCGCTCAAAGCTTGAGTTACTTTTTTTTCATCGGTGTCAATTCCCAGGACTTCGTAACCCAAACCGTGCAGAGTAGAACACACAGCTTTGCCGAAGCGTCCCAAACCAATAACTGCAAACTGCTTGTTGTCGGCGCGCAAAGTGCGAAAAAAATTTAAAGATGACAGGTTCACTGAATATCCAGCGCTGAGCGTCTTGCTGTTTAAATTTTAGCAGAGACAGCGCCGCCTCCTTTTGGTTTTTAGGTAAGTAGTAAAAGTTGATTTGGGTTGTCACCCATTGTTTAGATTATCAGCAAGTAGGCAGGATTTTTTTATCCCACTAACAAACTTTCCTCAGCATACTTAAAAGACCTGGGTTTTGGATCGCCGAATGCAGCACTCATCAGCAGCAGCACCCCAACCCGACCTATATACATTGTAGCAATCAAAATCAACTTACCGACCGCTGAAAGTGTGGGTGTAATCCCTGTGGAAAGACCGACGGTGGCAAAAGCTGAAACTGCTTCAAACAGGGCTGCGATAAATTCTACTTCGGGATTGGTCAGCTCGATTAAAATTGCAGATGTGAACGCGACCAACAGGGAACCAAAGAGTACGCTAATGGTTTTCAGTATCATTGCTGGCGGGATTTGACGCTGATAGCACTCCACATCTTCCTGGCCTTCGAGAACTGCGGTGGTACAGCAAAACAATATCCTAAAAGTTGTGGTTTTGATTCCGCCGCCGGTGCTGCCAGGACTGGCGCCGATAAACATCAGCGCGATCGTCAGAAATAGCGAGGCTTCGCTCATTTGGCCAATGCTAATTGTATTGAACCCCGCCGTGCGGGGAGTAACAGATTGAAACCAAGCTGCCATCACCTTTTGAGGAAAATTTAGAGCGCCGAAAGTGTTTGGGTTGTCGTATTCGAGCACCAAAAAGGCTAGCGTTCCTAAAATTAAAAGGACCGCCGTTGTAGTGGTAACGACTTTGAAGTTCAGGGAAAAAACTGTGCATATCGGGCTTTTGTTGAAACGATCGCGCAGCCACAGGTACATTTCCATAATTACTTGATAGCCGATTCCCCCAAATATGATTAAACCGCTGACTGTGAAGTTAACCATAGGCGAACTAATGTAGCCGATCAAATTCTCTGAATAGATGCTAAAACCCGCGTTGTTAAAGGAATTAATGCTGTGAAATATAGCCGACCACACACCCTCTTTAAATCCGTATTGGGGGACGAAAACCGTCATCAGCAAAAACACTCCTGTTAATTCAAACAAAAGCGTTGTTGCTAGAATTGACTGCACGAGTTGTACTACGCCGGCTAGCCCGGATTTGTCGAGAGATTGTTGCAGGGCAATTTTGTCTTTCAAGCCAAAGCGGCGGCCTAATAACAAGAGCAAGAAAGTAGTGGCTGTCATGTAGCCCAAGCCTCCTATTTGCACCAGTAAAACTAGGCACAGTTGCCCCCAAAAAGAGTAATATTTTCCCACATCTACAACCGATAAGCCCGTGACGCAGACAGCGGAAGTAGAGGTAAACAGTGCTGTTATTGGATCGCTCCAAGTTCCATCAATTGTGGAAAAAGGCATCATCAGTAATAAAGCACCTGCGAGGATGACAGCGAGAAAGCCTAAAGCAATGGTTCGCGAGACAGTCATTCGATTTTAGATTTTAGATTTTAGATTTTAGATTTGAGAGGGAACCCACAAATCGATTTGAGATTTGAGGTTTGAGAAGGAACCCACAAATAGATCATCGGGCTTGAAATCAGGACATCTCTTTCTGGCGAAGACCGGAGACCGATCGAACTCAATCGCCAAATTCTATGACAACAGCGGGAAAATAACGGTAGAATTCCTTTAATAACTTGCGATCCGGCGATGACATCAACACTTTACCAGCAAATTCAGCAACTTTACGACGCTTCTAGCGGCTTGTGGGAGCAGGTGTGGGGCGAACATATGCACCACGGTTACTACGGCCCGGATGGCAATTTGAAAAAAGAGCGCCGACAGGCTCAGATTGATTTGATAGAAGAACTGCTGGGCTGGGCTGGAGTACCGTCAGAGAAGGCACTGTGTGAATCTTACCGCATTCTGGATGTCGGTTGCGGGATCGGCGGCAGCACGCTGTATTTGACCGAAAAGTTTAGTTCGATCGCTCAAAATAATTTAAAGTTGGATGGCGAGGTCGATCGAGAGCGTAGCCAATCGCCCGAACTAAACAAAACGGGCGCTAGCGTTACAGCGACCGGGATTACTCTGAGTCCGGTACAGGCCAACAGAGCGACCGAACGCGCTAAAATTGCTGGACTAGAAAGCAATGTGAACTTTTTGGTGGCCGATGCTTTGAATATGCCTTTTCCCGACGAGTCCTTCGACTTGGTTTGGTCGCTCGAAAGTGGCGAACATATGCCCGACAAAATTAAGTTTTTGCAGGAATGCTGCCGCGTACTCAAGCCGGGAGGAACTTTGATTTTGGCAACTTGGTGTCACCGCCCGGTGGGAGAAACGGCGGGTGAATTAACTGATGAAGAGAGAAAGGAATTGGCAGAAATTTACCGGGTTTATGCTTTGCCTTATGTGATTTCTTTGCCGGAATACGAGGAAATTGTCCGCAGTTTGCCTTTGACAAGTATTCGCACGGCTGATTGGTCAAAAGCTGTTGCTCCTTTTTGGGATGTGGTGATCGATTCTGCTTTGAATCCGAGCGCGATTTGGGGTTTGCTAACGAGCGGTTGGACGACTATTCAAGCAGCACTGGCTCTCGGATTGATGAGCCGTGGATATCAGAGCGGGTTGATTCGTTTTGGGATGATTTGTGCTGTAAAATAACAGGGATAGATCAGAGAAGTTTTGAGTCTTGAGTTGATGAGTAAGGTGCGTATTACGCACCTACGGAATATTATTTGTGTGGTGCGGGTGTGAGATTTATGGGCAATGATTCGATTGGCAAGTCTTGGATTGATAAAAATGGCTCGGTTCCGCAAATCTGGCTGAGGGCATTTTGGGAGTTTTCTCGACCGCACACAATTGTGGGTACTAGCTTGAGTGTATTGGCTTTGTACGCGATCGCCCAAAGCCCGCGGCTGTTTGTGAATCCTGTATTTGGGGCCCTAGCTTTTGCGTGGCTGGCTTGCATTTGCGGCAATATTTATATTGTGGGATTGAACCAGTTAGAAGATGTTGAAATTGATAAAATAAATAAGCCGTATTTGCCGATCGCATCGGGAGTATTTTCTCGGAAAACCGGGGAATTAATTGTAATTGCAACGGGAATTATAGCAATTTTGACTGCTGTTTTACAAGGCCCGTTTTTGCTGGCTACCGTTGGCGTTAGTTTGGCGATCGGGACTGCTTATTCTCTGCCGCCAATTCGCCTAAAGCGGTTTCCTTTTTGGGCGGCGCTGTGCATTTTTACGGTGCGGGGCGCGATCGTAAATTTAGGGTTATTTTTACACTTTAATTGGGTGTTGGGTTTGGGAAGGGCGAAAAGCGCTTTTTCTGGCTGGAATTTGGAGAGTGTGTCTTTTCGGATTCCTGCGGAAGTTTGGGTGCTGACGGTTTTTGTTGTGGTGTTTACGTTTGCGATCGCCATTTTTAAAGATATCCCCGACATGGAAGGGGACAAGCAATATAATATTACTACGTTTACGATTGAGCTGGGCAAGCCGGCCGTCTTTAATTTATCTCGCTGGGTGTTGACGGTTTGTTATTTGGGCGCGACTTTGGCGGGAGCGATCGTATTGTCTAATGTTAATTTAGTGTTTCTGGCAGTTTCTCATTTGGCGGCTTTGGGTTTGATGTGGTTTTGGAGCACGAAAGTTGATTTGGACGATAAAATAGAAATTGCTGGATTTTATCAGTTTATCTGGAAGTTGTTTTTCTTAGAATATCTGATTTTTCCGGCAGCTTGTTTGTTGGGGTAGAAAGAAGGCACTACACGGATTTTGACACGGATACACGGATTAATTAAAGATAGCTATGGCTTCTCAAAAAAAATCGCGAAAATCTGCCTGTACACTGGATGCCGAAGACTCTTTGAAATTAGCTTGGGAACATCACCAAGCGGGCCGTTTGTTAGAAGCTGAGAATTTGTACCGGCAAATAATAGAAGTGCAGCCGGAATCAGCAAACGTGCTGTGTTTGTTGGGAATCGCGGCGAGACAGCAGGGAAAAATTGCCGAAGCGATCGACTTTTACGAACAGGCGATCGCCCAAAACCCCGATTTTGTAGAAGCACATTTAAATAAGGCTAATCTTTTGCTGGATGTAGGCGAGTATCAAAGGGCGATCGCCAGTTACGAACAAGTAATCAAAATCCAGCCAAATTCCGCACTCGCTTACAATAATTTGGGGTGGATTAAACAGCAATTAGGCGAAATAGACTCGGCTATTTTATATTACCAAAAAGCCCTGCAAATTGACCAAAACCTGCACGAAACAGCACATAACTTAGGACATATATTTAAACAAAAAAATCAATTAAACGAGGCGATAGCTTATTACCTCCACGCTTTAAAAATTAATCCCAATTTGATATATTCCCTGATGGGATTGGGAACAGCTTTGCAGCAGCAGGGGAAATTAGCCGAAGCTTTCAACTGCTACCAGCAAGCGGTAAAAATTGACCCCGACAATCCCGAAGCTCATAACAATGTAGGAGCATTTTTTCACGAACAAGGCAATGCAAAAGCAGCAATATCCCACTACAGACAAGCATTAAACTTAAAGCCAGACTTCGTGGAGGCTATTAACAATCTCGGACACGCTTTGGTCGATTTAGGAGAGTTTCAGGAGGCTTTTTCTTGTCACAGTCGAGCCTTGGAATTGCAGCCCGACAATGCCATCGCCCACCTAGAATTAGGTTTAACTTTGCTATTGTTCGGAGATTTTCAGCGCGGTTTTGCTGAATATGAGTGGCGGTGGCGCACTCCGCAACTACAACCGAGGCAATTTAAACAGCCGATTTGGGATGGTTCGGATTTGCAGGGGAAAACTATTTTACTCCACGTCGAGCAAGGCTTTGGCGATTCTATTCAGTTTATTCGCTACGCCCCAATTCTTCGGAGCCGAGGCGCTAAAGTTATGGTGGCTTGCTATCCAGAACTGATGCGGTTGTTTGCGACAGTTCCTGGTATTGAATATTTATCAGTTAGTCTCGAAGGTTTGCCAGAATTTGACGTTCACGCACCTCTGATGAGTTTGCCGCGAATTGTGGGGACAACTCTGGAAACAATATCGGCAAATGTTCCTTATTTATATCCGCCTGCTGAGTGCAAATTTGCGCTTTCTTCTGAGGCCAAATTAAAGGTAGGGATTGTTTGGGCCGGTAGTCCGCAGCGCCGGAAAGACAATCAGCGTTCTTGCAGGTTGAGCGATTTTATTCGATTTTTGGATGTTCCGGGAATCGCTTTTTATAGTTTACAAAAAAACTTGTCTGAGAGCGATCGCACTTTGTTGAACCAACACTTAGTGCCGGATTTAACTCCGCATTTGAACGACTTTGCTGATACCGCTTCGGCTATATCTCAACTGGATTTAGTCATTAGTGTCGATACGGCTGTGGCGCACTTAGCCGGTGCTTTAGGAAAACCGGTTTGGGTGCTGCTTTCTTTTGCTCCTGACTGGCGCTGGCTGCTGGATCGTGAAGATAATCCTTGGTATCCAACTGCGAGGCTTTTCCGCCAAAGTCAGCCGGAAAGTTGGCAAGAATTGTTGGAGGAAGTACAGGCGGCTTTGAGCTTATTTGCGATCGCCAATACTGCTAGTTATTCCGAGGATTCTGCCCACGATCGGCTTGACTGCGTTTCACTCGCAATGACTGCTAATCATACGCCTGACCTCGATTCTGTGGCTCTCCAAATGACAGGTGCAAGCGTGCTTCAAGAGAGTAAACAAATATTTGGGATGGCGAGCGAAGGGTTAGCAGAATGCTCCGCAGCTAAGCAATCGCAGGGGATTGAGACCTCGGTTGCGATCGAAACGGCTGGGGATAACCCGGTTGTTTTAGAGGATTTATTGCGACAAGCAGAACATTTAATGGAAACAGGTGATCGGGAAGAGGCGATCGCCCTTTACGAACATATTATATCTATTGAGCCAAATTGCGTTCAAGCGCGGATTAATTTTGGTTTTCTCAAACAAGAAAATGGCGAATTAGAGGCCGCTATCCCGCATTACCGAGAAGCTTTAGCCATCGATCCAAATATTCCTCAAACCGCTTACAACTTGGCAAAGATTTTTGAGGAACAAGGTCAAGTGTCCGAGGCGATCGCACATTACGAGCAAGCTCTTGTAGCTCAACCGGATTTCGTACCCGCACTGATTAATTTAGCGGTGGCGCTGCAAGAAAAAGGTGAACTTGTAAGGGCGATCGATCTGTATCGGCGAGCGCTGGAAATTAATCCGCATAGCTGGGAAGCTTACAACAATCTGGCAACAGTGTTGCAAGAACAGGGCAATTTAGAAGATGCGCTGGAGTATTATCACAAAGCTCTAGAATTGCTGCCGGATTTTGTGGAAGCTATCAACAATTTAGGCAGGACGTTTCTGGAAAAAGGCGCGGTAGAAGATGCGATATCCTGCTACAGACGAGCAATTCATTTAAGTCCAAATCACGCTAGCGCTCACCTGAATTTGTCCTTGGCTTTGCTGTTGGTGGGAGATTTGGAAAATGGTCTTGCTGAATACGAGTGGCGCTGGCAAATCAAAGAATTTCACACGGGTCATTCCTCTTTTTGGACGGGGCAGGATAATACTGTTTCGGTGAGAGAATACCGGCCGCTGTGGGACGGTTCTGATTTGGTGGGAAAGACTATTTTGCTGCACGCCGAACAAGGTTTAGGTGATTCGCTTCAGTTTATTCGCTACGCTGCGATCGTCAAAAATAAAGGCGGTACGGTCATTGTGGGCTGTTACCCGCAATTGCACCGTTTATTTGCCACGGTTGACGGCATTGATTTGCTAATAGTTAAAGGCGAGCCACTGCCGGAATTTGACGTGCAAGCGCCGATGTTGAGTTTGCCGTATATTCTTGGTACAAATCTGGAAACAATACCGGCAAATACTGCTTATTTATCTCCGCCAGCGGGTGCTGAATTTACGCTTCTGCCCGATCGCACTTTGAAAGTTGGCATTGTCTGGGCGGGGAATCCAAAACACCGCAAAAACAAGCAGCGTTCGTGCAGTTTAAGTCAGTTTCTGCCGCTTTTGGAGGTTTCGGGGGTAAGTTTTTACAGCTTGCAGAAAGAGGTTTCTGAGGCAGATCGCGCGCTGTTGAATCAAACGTCGATCGTAGATTTGAGCCCGCATTTTGGCGATTTGGCCGATACTGCGGCTGCGATCGCCAAACTGGATTTAGTCATTAGTGTGGATACCGCTGTCGCCCATTTGGCGGGCGCTTTGGGCAAAGCAGTGTGGATTTTGCTGGCGTTTTCGCCGGATTGGCGGTGGCTGCTGGAGCGTGAAGATAGTCCTTGGTATCCGACGGCGCGGCTGTTCCGGCAGGATCAGCGGGGCGACTGGGAGGACGTTTTCGATCGGGTTGCGGAAGCTCTAGGCGCGGTTGCAGCAGCATTTGTGCCGTCGGATGCGGCGGATGCAGAGTTTCGGTTGGGCGTGGATTTGCAGCAGCAAGCCGATTTTGGCGGTGCGATCGAATGTTATGAGCGAGCCATCGCGATCGATCCTAATTACGCAGCCGCGCACAGCAATTTAGGTGTTGTCAAACAACAAGCGGGCCGGCTAACAGAGGCGATCGCGCACTACCGACAAGCGCTAGCAATTGACGGGAATTTGGCGGAAACTGCGAGCAATTTGGGCAGCGCGCTCGCCGAAGTAGGGGAGACTGAAGAGGCGATCGCACAATATGAGCGGGCGCTTTCTTTGAACCCGAATTGCGCGGAAGCGCTGATTAATTTGGGCCTGTTGCGGGAAGCTCAAGGGGATGTGGCGGAGGCTATAAGCTGCTACGAGCAAGCGATTCAAGTCAATCCTAATTGCGCGGTGGCTTATTTGAATTTGGGAATTGCTTTGGAGGCACAAGGGGAGGAAGCGGGCGCGAATTACGAACAGGCGATCGCGAATTATGAACGGGCGATCGCGATCGACCCAAATTATGTGGACGCCTTGCACAACTTAGCATACGCCTCGATCCGACAGGGCCAAATTGACCGCGCGATCGCATACTACGAGCGATCGACTGCACTGCAACCGGATGTAGCAGAAACTCTGATCGGTTTGGGGAGTTCCCTGCAACAGCAAGACAAGTTAGATGAGGCTCTAGCTGTTTGCCAGCAGGCGATTCAGCAATTGCCAGCCAGTGCACAGGCTCGCTGCAATCTGGGAATTGTCCTGCAGAAACAGGGCAAAATTGAAGATGCGATCGGTTGCTATCAGCAAGCTTTGAGCCTGAAACCAGACTTTCCTGAAGCTTTGAACAATCTTGGCAAAGCTTTTGAGGAATCGGGAAAAATGGCACAGGCGATCGATTGTTACCGTCGGGCGATCGAACTCAAACCCGGTTATATCAATCCCCTCACCAATTTGGGAACTGCTTTGCACGATCGCGGCTTCTTTGCAGATGCTGTCACCTGCTACAGCCAAGCAGTTAAATTCAATGTCGGCCATCCTGAATCTCACCTAAATTTAGGTTTAGCTTTGCTGCTGGCGGGAGACTTTCAACGCGGTTTTTCCGAGTACGAATGGCGACTCCTAGTTAAAGAAAAACAGTTCCGCTCCCACAACTTTATTCAGCCGCTTTGGGATGGCAAAGATTTGCAGGGAAAAACTATTTTGCTTTGCCCGGAACAGGGTTTAGGCGATGCAATTCAGTTTATCCGCTATGCAGATTTAGTTAAACAAAAAGGCGGTAGGGTAATTGTTTGGTGTTTGCCGCACTTGCAGCGCTTGTTTGCACAAGTTTCGGGAATCGATGGGTTAATAGTTAATCCAGAGGAGGCGCCGGATTTTCAAGTTCACGCGCAGCTAATGAGTTTGCCTCACCTTCTGGGAACAACTTTAGAAACTATACCGGCCAAAGTTCCTTATTTAGCTCCGCCGCCCGGTTGGGAATTTACTCTCAATCCAACTACTAATTTGAAAGTAGGGATTGTGTGGTCTGGAAATCCTAAAAATTCCCAAAATAAGGTGCGATCGTTACCCCTAAATTTGTTGACAAAACTGTTAGATATTCCTGGAGCAGATTTTTACAGTTTGCAAAAGGAAATGACAGCAGACGATCGCGCTTTGTTAGAGCAAATGCCAGTAACAGATTTAAGCTCTTATTTGCACGACTTGGCGGATACTGCGGCGGCAATTTCCGCTCTGGATTTAGTCATTTCTGTAGATACTTGTGTGGCACACTTGGCTGGTGCTTTGGGCAAAACCGTGTGGATTTTGCTGTGTTTTGTGCCGGATTGGCGGTGGATGTTGCAACGCGAGGATAGTCCTTGGTATCCCACGGCGCGGCTGTTTCGCCAGTCAACAGCGGGAGATTGGGAAGGAGTTTTAGAAGAAGCTGCTTTGGCGCTGAGAGAAAGAATTTGTCAGCATCAAGAAGCTCTACCGCCAATAGAAACTCAGACTAATATTGAACTATCTCAAAAACAGTTCACTCAGGGAAATATTCTCAAATCGCAAGGAAATTTTTCCGAGGCGATCGCTTATTTTAAAAATGCTTTGGTTTTGCAGCCGAATTCGGTAGAGGCTACCACTAATTTGGCAGTGACGCTGCACCAAACAGGCAATTTAGCCGAAGCTGCCGCCTTTTACCACCGCGCGATCGAAATCGATCCTAATTGCGCTCAATCGCACAATAACTTGGGTATTTTGCTGCAAGATCAAGGCAATATAATGGCTGCTATATCTTGCTTTCAAAAGGCGATCGCCCTGAATCCCGTTTACGTCAAAGCTCTCAATAATCTCGGCGCGATACTCCAGCAGCAGGGCGAGTTGCCGAGTGCGATCGCCTATTTTCATCAAGCACTTTCTGTCAATTCCAATTATGCGCCAGCGCTGGTAAATTTGGGTGCGGCGATGCAAACACAATCTCAGCTAGCCGAGGCTGAACGCCTTTACGAGCGTGCAATTGAAGCAGAACCGCACAATCCTACAGGACACTATCACCTGGGAACGTTATGCTTGGCTGCAGGCAAAATAGAACAGGCAATTTCTAGCTTGGAACGAGCAATATCTTTAAACCCTAATTATATAGAAGCTATTACTAATTTAGGCAGTGCTGTTGAACAATTAGGAGACGTGAATCGAGCAATTTTTTGTTATAGTAAAGCTATAGAAATTGATGCAAATTGTGTTAAAGCTCATTTCAATTTAAGCTTAGTCTTGCTGTTAACTGGGGACTGGCTGCGCGGTTTAGCTGAATACGAGTGGCGCTGGCAAACAGAACAGGCGAAAAAATTGCCACGGTTGAATTTTGACCAACCAGTGTGGGACGGTTCAGATTTGAACGGCAAAACTATTTTGCTCCGATCCGAACAAGGTTTGGGCGATGCCATTCAATTTGTGCGATACGCGGCAATTGTGCAGCAAAAAGGCGGCAAAGTAATCATTTCTTGCTATCAAGAACTGAAGCGTTTATTTAAGCAGATTCCTGGCATCGCACAAGTGGCTGTTCGGATGGATGAATTGCCCGATTTCCAAGTGCAAGCACCGCTGATGAGTTTGCCTCATATTCTGGGAACAAATTTAGAAAATATACCGGCAAAGGTTCCTTATTTAGCTGGGCCGCCGAATTGGCAATTTTCCCTAAATTGCGATCGCAATTTTAAAGTGGGGATTGTGTGGGCGGGAAGTTCGGAACATTTGAAGGATTTTCAGCGATCGAGCGATTTAAGCTATTTCCTGACATTATTAGATATTTCCGGTGTAAGTTTTTACAGTCTTCAGAAAGACTTATCGGCAGACAATCGTAGTTTGTTAACTCAAATTCCCGTGATAGATTTGAGCGACAATTTGAACGATTTTGCCGATACGGCGGCGGTGATATCGCAATTAGATTTAGTAATTTCCGCGGATACTGCTGTCGCCCACTTAGCTGGTGCTTTGGGTAAACCCGTATGGATTTTGCTGTGTTTTATGCCGGATTGGCGGTGGATGTTGGAACGCGAAGATAGCCCTTGGTATCCGACGGCGCGGCTGTTTCGGCAGCAAAAACCGGGCGATTGGGAAGAAGTATTCGATCGGGTAAAAATAGCCTTAAAACACCTAATCTCTATTCGTTACCAGGCTGTGCCTGGTAACGCAGATCCAGAGGCTCCGCCTCGATTTTCTTTATCGCCCGCACAGGTACAATTTCACATAGCAAAGGCCTTAGAAAAACAAGGTAAAAAAGCAGAGGCAGCCGCTCATTACGAACAAGTAATTGCCGCCTCACCCAGCCACGCCGAAGCCCACAGTTATTTAGGTTATCTCAAACAGGAAAATGGGCAAATAGGCGAGGCTATTTCGCACTACAAACAAGCGCTAGAAACCAATCCCAACCTGAGCGAAACAAACTTATACTTGGGTTCGGCACTCGAAGAACAGGGACAAGTCGCAGAGGCGATCGACTTCTACAATAAAGCAATTCAACTACGTCCCAACTCGCCAAATTGGCGCTTGAGACTAGCATTAGCTTTGCTTTTAACTGGAAATTATGAGCCGGGTTTTGCGGAGTACGAATCGCGCTGGCAAACTCAACAATTGGATCAGCGCTCTTTTGAGCAACCACTTTGGGACGGCTCTGATTTGCAGGGAAAAACAATTTTATTGCACCCCGAACAAGGTTTTGGGGATACGATACAGTTTATCCGCTACGCACCTTTAGTCAAGCAAAAAGGCGGCCAAGTTATTGTTGCTTGTCATGTGTTGCTGAAGCGTTTATTTGAAGGAATTGCAGGAGTCGATCGAGTAGGAGTCCGGCCGAGCGATTTGATAGATTTTCAAGTGCAAGCCCCGCTGCTAAGTTTGCCGCGAATTCTGGGAACGACTTTGGAAAATATACCGGCAAATATTCCTTATTTAGCTCCGCCAAAGGACTTTAAATTTTCCCTACAGCCGAACAATAAACTCAAAGTAGGTATTGTGTGGGCGGGCGGCCCGCTGCACCGCAACAATCATCGGCGATCGTGTAAATTGAGCGATTTTCTGAAATTTGTAGATGTTCCGGGAGTGAGTTTTTACAGTCTTCAGAAAGATTTGTCAGCGGGCGATTCCTTACAAGATAGCTGCGCCGTGCGTACTTTATTAAAGCAACACCAAATTGAAGATTTAAGCGAACATTGCGTCGATTTTGCCGACACAGCAGCAATTATTTCGCAACTCGATTTAGTAATTTGCGTAGATACTTCTGTCGCACACTTGGCCGGTGCTTTGGGCAAACCCATCTGGATTTTGCTGTCTTTTGTTCCCGATTGGCGCTGGATGCTCGATCGCGAAGATAGCCCTTGGTATCCCACTGCACGGTTGTTTAGGCAGCAAAAAGCCGGTGATTGGGATGGAGTGTGCGATCGTATAAAAGCAGCCTTGCTAGAGAGGGCGGGCACGGGGACACCGCCCCTACAATCTACTCGTTCTCAGCCTCAAACTGCTAACGCAAATTCTGATACTCCGCCTCAAATCCAACCCCCAGAAACTCCCGCACAAATTACCGGAATCGGCATTACTTGGCCCCTCAGTATAACCAGCGGCTGGGGAATTTACGCCCTGAATTTAACCCTACAACTGCGGCAAAATCCCGCCTGGGAAGTTGCACTTTTAGCACCGCCATCAATCACCTCAGAATCGATGAATCCGCTGCATAAATCGCTGTTGTTACCTGTAATTGAAAAGCATAAAACTTTTCAGGAATTAGTAGCAGCTAATTCCGACAAACAAATCAGTTGTAATTTTCCCGTACTTTACGCTTTGGGGAATAATTTAGCCTCCTCTGGAGTTGACAATCAAATTACCAGCGCTTGTCAAATAGGAGTCATATTTTTTGAAGACACGCGAATCACTGCAGAAGCGCTAGAAACAGCCAAAAAATATAGCGCGATTGTCGCAGGTTCCAACTGGAATGCCGATGTTTTGAGAAGCCGCGGCTTGACTAATGTGGCGATGGTACATCAAGGAATTGACCCAACAATTTTCCATCCTGCACCTAAATCTAATCTATTTGGCGATCGCTTCGTCATTTTCTCCGGCGGCAAACTGGAATATCGCAAAGGTCAAGATATTGTAATTGCCGCTTTCAAACAATTTCGCGCCAAACATCCAGAGGCTTTGTTACTAACAACATGGCACAACTTCTGGCCTCAGTATATGTTAGGAATCCAACAAACCGGAAACGTTGCGGGACTTCCCAATATCAACCGCGACGGAAGTTTAGGAATTTCCCAATGGTTAGTGGCTAATGGTTTGCCAGTTGACTCTTTTATCGACATCGGCTTAATTCCCAATCACCTCGCCGGACAAATTTTGCGAGAAGCCGACTGCGCTGTTTTCACCAACCGCTGCGAAGGTGGCACTAATTTAGTCGCGATGGAAAGTATGGCCTGCGGAATTCCGACTATTTTATCAGCAAACACTGGTCATTTAGACTTGATTTACAGCAACATTTGCTATCCTTTATGGAGTCAAGGACGAGTTAAACTTACTGCTCCTTTTTCCGGTGTAGAAGGTTGGGGAGAGTCTGAGGTTGCAGAAGTTTTCGAGGCTTTGGAACAAGTTTATACTAATCGCGAAGAATCTAAGCGTCGTGGTTTAGCTGCGGCTAATTTTATGCTGGATTGGACTTGGGAAAAACAGGTTAAGCGTTTTTTGGATGTGATTGCCGATATGTAGATAACACTACAGTCCTGACTACAAAATTTGGTAAAATTGTTCGTAGTAAAGACTTTAGTCATTATAAAAAAATTTAATTTGCGATTGATTCCAATAGTTTTTTAGCACTGTTTACACTTTCCATGTCGTATATTTCGGGATTGTAATAAACAATTTGTGCGACCAATTTGTGATGATATTGTTGAGCAGTTGCATTCCTAGAACCATGAACGGTACGATAATTAAGAACTATTTCTCTCGTTCCAAAAAAAGGAACGCTATGTTTGTGACAATTAACCCAAAATTCCCAATCCTCATAACCTTCTTTCATCTCTGCTTTGTAACCGTTGACCAAATTCCAAACTGATTTGTGATACAATGAAGACGTGCAAATCATATTAAATTGTTTGATGTTTTTGGGTGAATATAAATCATAACTGGGTATTGTGTGATTTTCATTGCCCCCAAAAAGTTGATAAGAACCAAATGCTATGCAAGGTACTTGGGATTTTAGACATATTTCTAAAAGACACATCAAGGCATTTGGAGCTAAGATATCATCGGCATCTAAGGGCATTATGTATTCGCCGTTTGCTGCCGATATGCCAGTATTTCTAGCCCTTGATATCCCTTGATTAGCTTGTTCTATTAGCCTAATTTGATGCTGGGGATTTGCTGCGATCGCATTTTTTGCTACTGTACTGGTAGTATCTAAGCTGCCGTCATTGACAATGATAATTTCCCAATTTTTGTAAGTTTGATTAATCACGCTAGTTACTGCTTCCAGCAAAAAATGAGATTGATTGTAGCAGGGAATAATCACAGATACCAAAGGCCGATCGGCCAATTGTGGCGATGCTGAAACTTGTTTGACACTTTCTGAGTGTAAATTATGTGCCGAATTTCTAGCAGCTTGCAAGCTGTAAAAATAAATCTTGGGGTGGACGATGGCTAATTGATTCAGATCGGTATTTTGATATTCATTTACTAACCTCGGATATCCCGACAAGTATTCTTGTTTAACAAAAATCAAGATATTCTGAGCGTACCAAGGCTCTACTTTGTCATTGTTCCATAATTTTTTCCTCAAGGAGTCAATAACTGCATAGCCGTTTTTCTGAAAGTAATAAACCCAATATTGTGGCCACTGTTCGTTAACGTGTTCGACGCCTCCTTGAAATGGTATCGCAGCAGAAAACAGAATCAGCGGTGCTAGTTGAGTGAGAGAATTAACAAAGTTTTCGGCACAGGTAGGCGGCAAATATTGGGCAACTTCCAGAGAAATTGCTAAGTCAAATTTTCTGTTTATTTGCAGCGGTTGCTTTAAATCGGCGGATTGGAACTGATTTAACGGAATTTGTAAAATAGTGCGATCGACATAATCGCCATCTATTCCCAAACAGTCAGCAATTCCCAACTTGTGAAACGCAGCTAACCAACTTCCTGTACCGCAGCCCACATCTACCACACTTTTAGGTAAAATGGGTTGCAGCAAGTCTAACAGCAGGGGAATAATTTCTATAGCAGAAGTGCGAGTTCCTTCTCCGATTAATTGGTGAAAATCTCTTGTATAAGATGACTGTTGGTTTTGATTAATTTGGCTGGCTGTTTGAGAATTAATTGTTTCTAAACTGCTAATATTGTAACCGTGCAAATGTGCTGGCAACTGCCAGGAAATATTGGGGTCGGGTTGATGTTTTACAGGCTCGACATTTCCCCGCCAAGCCGCACCCATAATTTGCATTGTTTGATAAATTACAGTATTCCATCCCCTTTGCTTTAAGTAATCCAAACCTTGAGCAACATCAGGAGCATTTAAATCGTGAAATAAAATTATTGCATCTTCCTCCGCCAATTTTTCACACGCAATGGCATCATTTAACGGCCCCGGTTCTCCGTGTTCTCCGTCAATAAAAATTAACGACCATTTGCGGTTGAATTGAGCGGAAAATTCTTGGACTCTTTGGGGGCTGTAGCCGGGTATTAGCTCGACGGTCGTTTGAACTCCCGACGCATTGAGAGCTCCTTGAATTGAATCAATGACGCTTTGCCTGATGTCGTCTCTTTCTAGCAGCGGATCGACGACATCTAACTCAACTCCGGCGAGTGCTAAATGACAAGCAGACCAACCTAGCCAGCAACCTATTTCTAATGCTTTTTTACCTTTGAATTGCAGAGCTGTATTGTAAAGGATGTGCGCTTCGTCGCGATTCAAAAAGCCGATGAATGGATAGCGCTTGTCTGCATACCAATTATGCGGGATTTCCCGGCGCAAATAAGGCCAATTACTTGTATTTGGATCGGCAATAATCATATTGGGGAAATAGGAGTCAGGTATAATTATTTGGAACCCTGGGGAAACATAATCGCCTGGTTGTAATAATTTTTTGCTTAGTTCAGGTTGTTGGTAAGTCATTTTGGGTTCTTGAAATATTGGTATTGCTGCCTGTTGTTTAGGTTGATAACGGAGGCTAATTTCCAGTATATCGCCGTCAGTTGCCATCAATTGTACTCGGTCAAACTGCTGGCGGCCAGCTAAATGCAAAATGCCGATCGCCTCCTGCGGCAAGTACGGCTCCACAAAACAGCCTCGCTGCTTGTCCCAAACCGGAAAACCGTTGAATATCCAATTGCACCAAGCTGGGAGCATTTCAGTCAGATTGAACAATTCGCCACTGTAAACAGCCAGGTTGAGGGCAAATTGGTCTGTCATGACACAGCCGGATCTCTGCAATCCTTGATGGAGTTTTTCAGCCCATATGTCCCAATGCAAAGCATCTTTTCGGAGGGCAAAAACTCCGGCATTTAAGATCGGATAACTGTAGAATTTATTAGCAATTTCTTCACCAAAATTAGCTTCGTATTGTTGATAAACCCACTGCCAAAACTTAGGAAGTTGCCCGTACTGCTGCAAGCTCGCCCTGTGAACTTCGGGAACAATTGCCAGTCCTCGGCGCGATGCTCCTTCAACCAACAAATTAATTGCTCTCCAGTCTTGAACCCAAGCATCCGCATCAATCCAAAGGTATATATCAAAATTGGGAAAGTATTTTCGCAAACAAGGTCTAACTAATAATCCTTTTAAATGTTCGGGAGCTTCATTTCTGCCCGGAAAGTCAAATTCCCAATCGGGCTTTTTAATGATATTAACTTGTGTTTCCAGCCACTGCAACTGTTCGGGAGTACAGCCGAGATCGAAAAAGCCGATCGCCACATTTTCACCCTCTGGTTTTTCCCGCACCGATAAAATAGTACCTCGCACCAATTCAAAGTAATTTGCATCGGCGGCTGTGATGATGATAATCTGCATAAATAGTGGGGGCGGGTTTATTTAACCTGTTTGCACCGTTGAGGGCAAGGGGTGAACCCGCCCCTACAGGCTGCTTGAAAAATCTGATTAAATTATAGGGTAGGGTAGGGTGCACTGAAGCAGCCCAATATTCATAAAACTATACTATCGAGACGATCGAGGAGGAATTGTGAAAAACCAAAAAGGGAAAGTTTATCTAGTCGGTGCGGGACCCGGAGATTGTAACTTGATGACAGTGCGATCGCACAAACTGCTATCCCAAGCCGAAGTCTTAATCTACGACGCTCTAATCGACATCCCGCAACTGGAATTAATTCCAGCAACTTGTCGGAAAATAGAAGTCGGCAAACGTGGCGGCAAACCTTCCACCCAGCAGCAAGAAATTAACCGTTTGCTGGTAGAAAATTGCAAACTAGGAAAACAAATCGTGCGGCTAAAAAGCGGCGATCCGTTTATTTTTGGTCGCTCCAGTTCTGAAATTCAAGCATTAATCACAGCGGGCTGCGAGTTTGAAGTAATACCCGGAATTTCTTCCGCCTTAGCCGCACCTTTATTAGCAGGAATTCCCCTCACCGATCCGGTAATGAGTCGCTGTTTTGCAGTGATGAGCGCCCACGAACCTGATGCTCTTGAATGGGAAGCATTAGTGCAGATAGAAACTTTGGTAATATTGATGGGAGGGCGCAATTTAAGCGAGATCATCTGGCAATTGCAAAAGCATGGACGATCGCCCGAAACTCCGATCGCCATTATCCGAGATTGCGGCCGCCCCGAACAGCAAATTTGGCTCGGCACTCTCTCCAACATTGTACAGCAAACAGCAGGTCAATCTCTATCGCCTTGCGTGATCGTAATTGGGGAAGTAGTTAGATTGCGCGAATATTTAATCCAGCCAGAAAGCACAAATATGATCGATACACCAGTCACCGCTAACAACAGCAAATTGCCACTAGCAGGAAAAACCATTTTAGTCACGCGATCCGTTTCTCAGTCTGCTGAATTTAGCGATCGACTCCAGCAACAAGGAGCCCGCGTTATCGAAATGCCCGCCTTGGTAATTGGGCCACCGTCCACTTGGGAACCATTAGACAGTGCGATCGCACAATTGTCAAGCTTTCACTGGTTAATTCTCACTTCCCACAACGCTGTAGACTGCTTTTTTCAACGATTACAAGTAAAAGGCAAAGACGCCCGGAGTTTGTTTGGCATTAAAATAGCAGTTGTCGGGAAAAAAACAGCAGAAAGTTTGCGATCGCACTCTCTACAACCAGACTTTATTCCCCCCAACTTTGTCGCCGATTCCCTAGTCGAGAACTTCCCCGATAACTTGCAAAACTGCAAAATCCTATTTCCGAGAGTAGAAAGCGGCGGCAGAGAAGTTTTAGTAAAAGAATTTACCGCCAAAGGAGCACAAGTAATAGAAGTGCCAGCTTACCAATCTTGCTGTCCCGAAACAATCGATCCGATCGCCCTATCCGCACTCCAAAATCAAGCCGTAAATATCATAACTTTTGCCAGTTCCAAAACAGTACAAAATTTTTGCAAGCTCATAGAACAAAGCCCGGAATTGTCCCGATCTCAGGATTGGTTGGAAAGCGTTTGCATCGCATCCATTGGGCCGGAAACTTCCAAAAGCTGTCAGAATTTATTGGGTAAGTTAGAGGTGGAAGCCAAAGAATACACGTTAGACGGATTGACTGAAGCGATCGTTGAATGGACAACAAAACCTCAAACTTTATAACTTTCCTCTACTCTTCAGTCTGCGGAGGCAGACTTCGTTTGTATAAACGCGGTTTCAACCGCCGTCTTCATTTTTTCCAGCCGAGGCAGAGCAAGAGTGATCTGGGTTCCAAGGCAGAGCTTTGGAACCAGTTAATCTATAGGTCGCAATAATTTGATGAATTAGGATAAAATAGTTGTAAAATAACGAGGAGTAAATATGACCGCAAAAGACCAACTTCTTCAAGAACTAGACCAAGTACCCGAACCCGTGCTGCTGAAAGTGCTTGAATTTGTCCGTTCCTTAAAGACTGAAGAAGAACAACAATTAGAAGCCAAAGCATGGCAGGCATATCTAGATTCAGAACGCGAAAGAAAGGAGGTTTACCGTCGCCTTGCAAATTCCTAATTTTGTCAGCACAAGTATGGTTTTAAGTATCCACGCCAGACAGATAGAGATATTTGGCGGCACTCCCGGTGTCAGAGACGAAGGTTTGTTGGAGTCGGCTTTGGCTCAGCCACAAGCAACTTTTGGCGGTCAATTTTTGCATCCAACAATTAGCGAACAAGCGGCCGCCTATCTCTATCACATAGCGATGAATCATCCATTTATTGACGGCAATAAACGAACGGCTTTTGCGGTGATGGATACTTTTTTGCGTTTGAATAGTTGCGCTCTGAATTTGACGGACGATGAAGTATATGATTTAGTTATGAGAGTCGCACGGGGAACCATGACTAAGGAAGAACTAACCACCGAGATCGAGTCATGTATTTTTAAGCTTGAATAAGTAAGTTGGGCAGCCTTCATTGAGATTAAGTAAGGTGCGGCGTACTCACGCTACATTGAAATAGCGAATCGCGGAACAAAAAAGCGAGTAAAGTTATCACTAAAGAACAAAGCCGAGATCCTTTGCGTCAAATCAGTAATAAAACTAAACACAAAAAAGCACAAACCCCCGATCGCCCTTTCTCCGCCAAATCCCGCTACCCAACTACTAATTAGCAATAGCCATGAATATAAATTTTTCTCGTTACGACACCTTAACCACCCTGCTAGCAGGAACTACCGCAGCCTTAACCATAGTCATCAGCCAACCGGCGATCGCCAAAACGCCCCAAGAAGTCGCCAGCATTGCCGGGCCGCTGACAGTACAAATTAACAGTTCCCTCGGAGACGGTTCTGGTGTAATTATTGCCAAAAACGGCAAAACTTACACAGTTTTAACAGTCAACCACGTTGTAGAGAAAGCAGACGTGAAATACACCGTTCGCACGTCTAAAGGCAAAAACTATCAAGCAACTGCAGTCACCCGCTTGCAAACCGCCGAAACTGACCCGGATTTAGCCGTAGTCAAATTTGAAAGCCCCGAAGAATATCCTGTCGCGACGATCGCAGATTCCGATCAAGCCGTCATCGGCACTCAAATCTTTGTTTACGGCTATCCCGCTACCGGCGGACTTTTCGGCGCCCAACGAGAACCCGAACTCTCTCCCGGACTCGTTACCAGCCGCCCGGGCAACCGCCCGGAAGGTTACACTTTGCGGTATCAGGCCGTAACTTGGAGTGGCATGAGTGGCGGCCCAGTTTTTGACTCCGAAGGCCGAGTCATCGGTTTACACGGACAAGGGGAATTCGGTTTCGCGCAAACCAGTTCCGGCGAAGTCGCCCCGATTAAAACCGGATTTAACGCAGCAGTTCCAATCAATACATTTATCGCGAAGCTGGTGGCTGCAGGAATAAACAAATCCGAGTTGAAAGTAGACAACACTCCCCCAACCAGCGGCCCGGTATCCACCGCCAATCCGCAAGATGCTCAAGCTTATTATTTTCGAGGACTTTCGCTGTTAGATCAAGGAGATGCTTGGGAGGCGATCGCGGATTTCAACAGAGCACTCGCTTTCCAGCCCAAATATACCCCTGAATTGTATTTTAATATCGGTAATGCCCGCACTTTCATCACCGCCGGCTTAGCCCAACTCGAACCCACACGCGGTGCCACTGCTATTCAAGCATACACGCTGGCGATCGCAGCCAATCCCGGTTTTGCCGACGCTTACTACAACCGAGCTTTAGCTTACCTCGACAGCAAAGACCAACCCAAAGCAATTGCCGACTTTCAAAAAGCAGCAGAACTTTACAAGCAAGGCGGCAGAACCAGCGCCTATCAAGACGCGCTCAGCAGAATCAAACAATTGCAGTAGAATGAGAAGTTAATAATTAAGAATTAAAAATGACTAATCCCATTTTTAATTCTTAATGTCGTTTATAAAAACAGCAGGTAAATAACAATGACTGCTATCACCTTAAACCTCAATTCCATTATAAAACTAACTTCAGAACAGTTTTATCAACTGTGCGAAGAAAACCCAGACTTGAAACTTGAACGGAACGCCAACGGAGAATTAATTGTCATGCCGCCAACCGGAGGAGAAACAGGGAAACGCAATGTCAAATTGACTACACAATTGGATGTGTGGAACGAACAAACCGAACTCGGAGAAGTGTTTGATTCCTCCACAGGGTTTACCCTTCCCAACAAAGCCGATCGCTCTCCCGATGCTTCTTGGGTAGAAAAATCCCGCTGGTCAGCTTTGACGCCCGAACAAAGAGAAAAATTCATCCCGCTTTGTCCCGATTTTGTCATTGAATTAGTCTCGCCCAGCGACAGCCTAAAAAAGACTCAGGAAAAAATGCAAGAATATATGGAAAATGGCTGCCGTTTGGGTTGGCTGATTAACCGGAAAAAACGGGAAGTTGAAATTTATCGCCCCGGTCAAGATGTGGAAGTTTTACAATCTCCTCTCACCCTTTCTGGGGAAAATGTTTTGCCGGGATTTGTTCTCAATTTGCAAAAAATTTGGAATTAGCAGAATTTAATTTTGACTTATTATATCATCTTCAATAAAATAACCGTTACCATTTCCTAGTGAGGAATGCAAGTCCGAGCGAGTTGGATTAGGACTCTGGGTTCTCACTACGAACCAATTTTGTTATGAAAGTTCGACGAGACATCATATTATCGGGAAATTTGATAAAATTGTAATTACCCATAAAATTAACAGGCTAGAATTATGGTTCAAACAATTCAAGCTAAAAATGTCACATTAGAAGAATTAAAAACACTTTTTGACCTTCAACTTGTCACAGACGACCAATTTTTCAGAGAATGGCAAGAGGAGTTACCAGAAATTACCGACTTTCAAAAACGACAGCTATATCATATTAAAGCGGGTTACTTCAACATGTGGTCGTATCCGCCGATGCTGGAAAAAACCATTAGTTTGTCGATCGTCTATCCGCTGTTATTGGTCGGCGAGTTTTATCTGCATCCTTTCTACATTAAACCCAAAAAATTAGTCTAAATTTCCGAAGCAGATGAAGGCATTATCATCAAAGGCAGCATTGACACTTGAGTTTTAAAAGAGCAGTTTTGGCTGATGGTAATAGAATCGAAGTTTTGTTTTCGATCGAAGTGGGCTTGGCGCAAATCTTAGCTTATATGCTGGCAAATCCCAACCCGGACAAACCTAGTTACAGCATACTTACTATAGTTCGTGACAGTTTTTATTAAATTTTACCACATATTGGGTGTGTTAAAATAATACGTAGGCTATTTTTTTACTTATCTATAAAAGAGATAATTAACCCGCACTTTGTATTATTGATGAACCGTTGAAACCATTATTTAAGCGTGGGTTTGCTGCAGAAAATTTAAGGTGTCCGCAGCAAACCCAGCGGGTAAAGAGATTGGGAATTATGGGAGAGATTTATTGGAGCAATATAGCTTCTTTGTTTGTAAACTCGATAACTAAACTGGATTAGGGAGCAGAGGTCGAATTAACTCCACAATTTGGTCATAGTTAAAGTTATTCACACAATCAATTAGCGCCCTGGAAAGGGTTGATTCAGATGCGGGAATTTGTTTTATTAGCTCGTTCATGACTTCAGGATCAACATAGTAGGCAGCTTGAGACATTTTTTCTAACCACTGAGAAGACATCACGGCTAGATCTTCTGCTGATAAAGAATCAACAAATAGTTGTTGGGAATCTTTGCCTACAACTGTGTAGATGTACTCTACTCCCAAGTGTTGAGCGAGTTTGTCAAAGACGATCTCTTCCTGAAATGGCTTGCTCATAAAGTCGTCACAACCAGCCATAAGAGCTTTCTCTCGTTCTTCTTCAAAAGCACTGGCAGTTAAAGCAATAATGACAGTCTCTTGTCCATGAGGGTGTTCTCTAATGCGTTTAGTAGCTGTGTAGCCATCCATGACCGGCATTCGTAGATCCATCCAAATCAGGTGTGGAGACCAACTTTCCCACAGGGATAGTGCTTCAACTCCCTGTGTTGCTTGGCGCACCTCAAAACCGACTGAGGTAAGGAGTTTGACCAATAAGCGGCGATTTTCCTCTACATCTTCAACCACAAGGATGCGGTAAGTTGGTTGTCCTGGATCTATACCAATCACTCTTTGTTTAAGAAATTCTGAGGCAAGGCAGACTGCTTGAGGTAAGTTTACCCCCAGTTCAAAGTAAAAAATGCTGCCCTGATTCAATGTGCTTTGAACCCGAATCTGACTACCCATGAGTTGGACAAATCTTTGGCTGATAGCTAGACCTAGACCAGTACCTTGATTCAATTTCTTCCCAGCTTCAGCTTGCACGAACGCCTTAAATAAGCTGTCAACTTCTGTTGGAGCAATTCCCACTCCAGTATCCTCAATTTCAAAACAGAGGCGACAGGACGTTGGGTCGATATGTTCTGATCTTACTCGTAGGGTGACGCTTCCTTGATTAGTAAACTTAATCGCATTACCGAGCAGATTGACTAAGACCTGATACAGTTTTTTCTCATCGAGCTGCACAAATTGGGGAAGATTGGGATCTCGCTCGACAATTAGTTTCAATCCTTTCGATTGGGCTTTAATTTGCAACATTTCTTCAAGAGAAATCAGCAAAAACTTGAGGTCAACGTCAGCAACAGAGAGTGTCATCTGTCCGCTCTCAATTTTGGATAAATCTAAAATGTCGTTAATCAATTCCAATAAATGTGTGCCGCTACGATTGACGATCGCCAGATCTTGTTGGAGTTCGGGAGTCAGAACCGGATCGTAACTCATCAATTGCGTAAATCCCAAAATAGCATTGAGAGGAGTACGGAGTTCGTGGCTCATATTGGACAGGAACATACTTTTGGCTCGGTTTGCTGTTTCTGCTGCTTCTTTAGCTTGCTGAAGTTCCAACTCGGCTTGTTTGCGATCGCTAATGTCAATTAAATAGCCCAACATTTCCACTGGTCTACCTGCCGGATCTCGAATTAGTCTGAGTTGACCGAGTATCCAGCGATAAACCCCATCTGAGCGACGCAGACGGTATTCATGGAAATAAAAATCATTGACGAATAGATTGGCTAAGCTATTAACTACTCGTTCTAAATCATCTGGGTGTAAGTTATGCACCCAAAATTCAGAATCTTCTAAAAACGCCCTGCTTTCATAGCCCAATACCTCTTTGACATTTTCGCTGATGAAAGTTGCTCCATAATCGCCATCAGGTTTACAGCTAAAAATAACGACGGGGCTGTAGTTCAGCAGAAAGTTGAGGCGATTTGTGGTAGCCTGCAAAGCTTGCTCAGCTTGTTTCAGCTCTGTCACATCCTCCTGAACCGCAACATATACGGTTCCATATTCAGGATGCTCAAACCTAGATGTATGAACCCTGCACCAAAAAAGTCTTCCATCTTTTTTCTTATTGTAGACTTCATATTTTGCTTCTCCTTTCTGCTCAATTTGAGTGACAATATCTAGAACGCTTGCGTCTGGTGTAACCTCTGTATCCACATAATTCAAGATACCAACAGGTTGACCTGCGAGTTCGCCATCTGTGTAGCCAAACATAGCGTCAAATTTGGGATTGGTGTAGACTAGCCTGAGATCTGAGGCTTTAATTAAACACACTCCACCTGCCATGTTATTCATAATAACACTCTGAATTTCTAGCGTTTTTTGAGCTTCTTTTCGAGCGGTAATGTCTTGAATTTGAGCAATAAAATGCAGTGGATTTCCCTGTTCATCTTGTACTAGCGAGCCATCAAGAAGAATCCAAATTATATGTCCTTGTTTATGGAAATACCGTTTTTCTATTTGAAAATTTGAAATTGTTCCTGCTAATAACTGATGTACATAGCTAAGATCCAGGTCTAAATCGTCGGGATGGGTAATGTCTTGGAAAGTTAACCCTAACAACTCTTCTGAGGAGTAGCCAAGAATCTGACATAAGGCAGGATTGACTTTAACCCAGTGCCCATCAAGTGAAACGATCGCCATTCCAATAGACGCATTTTCAAAGGCATTGCGAAACTGCTCTTCACTGTTTTGTAATGCCACCTCAATTTGTTTGCGTTCGTTTTCAGCCCGCTTGCGCTCGTTGATCTCCTTCTCTAAGGCTTGATTGGCCACAATAAGTTGAGCTGGACTAGGTAAAGCTAAGGCTGATGGAATTAAAAACACTAGCTCAGATGCAGTATAGATAGAAATCAGAGCAGTAATAGCTTTAAGTCCTCCAGAAACCCAATAAGTAGGAAACCAAAGCGTCCAAATTTCCATGATATGAGTTGTACCACAGGCAATTATGAATGCGCCAAACAGAAAAAATACTTTCTGAAATGGAGTATCTTCGCGCTGTCGCACAAAGTAGATTAGCATGATTGGGATGGAGTAGTAAGCTAAAGCAATTAAACCATCGGATAAAATATGTAATCCTACTAAGTTTGTTTGCCAGAGATAGCAGTGACCGTGAGGAATGAATCCTCCCGTCTCAAAAAATTGTGTAATCATATCTAACCTGCATTATTCATGAGTGCTGAAGTGCTGAGCGATTGAGTTCTGCCATTGCCCGCTTCCTGGTCGAAGTCATACCGGGAAAACCACTTTTGAGTAGGGAGATGTCAAATTGCCAACCCAGCAGCACAAGACATCCGATCGCAATGACGAGTAGACTTGCCCTTTAAGAAATGTGCTTGTTCATAAATCGGCTGCTTGGGTTGAAAAAATCTTCTCCTCATGTTACCCGAAACGAATAAGGGCAACCACGGGGAGATTATCCCTACCTCAACAAGTCAGATATTGTAGGGGCTGTGCCAGCGTGCCACTCCTAGAACTCTGCGATCGCATCACTTGTTTCTACGTCAAGTGAGTGGATAACCTAATAATTAAAGTATACTCTTGTTCATAGGGTTGTAGTCCTCTACCAGAAAAGTATGGAAAGCAGTAGGATTTTCGATATAACTAGCGATATAGTTAGCGATCCAGCTACCAACTACCGAGGCAATATTTTAATTGTTGACGATCTGCCTGATAACCTGCGTCTTCTGGACCGTACTTTGAGCGCACATGGTTATAAAGTTCGCTGTGCCACAACAGGCGCAATGGCGATCCGAGCCGCCCAATCGCCAGGGACGGAACTAATTTTACTCGACATTAAATTGCCCGATTTGGATGGCTATGAAGTTTGTAAACAATTAAAATCTGACGAGCAAACCACAGGCATTCCGATAATTTTTTTGAGTGTTCTAAATGAAACTTTCAATAAGGTTCAGGGGCTGGCTGTTGGTGGCGTAGATTATATTGCTAAGCCGTTTCAAGTTGAAGAACTATTAGCTCGTGTCGAAACTCACCTAACCATCCGACGGTTGCAACAAAGCCTCCAAGAGCAGAATTTACGTCTCTTGAGAGAAATGGAAGAACGCCAACGTCTCGAAGCGTCCCTCTTTGCCGAAAAAGAACTCGCTCAAGTGACTCTCCAATCGATTGGTGATGCAGTTATTACTACCAATGCTCAAGGTAATGTGCGATTTTTCAATCCTATCGCTGAGCAACTGACAGGCTGGAAGGCTCATGAGGCTCAGGGACTCCCCCTGTCTACAGTCTTTAAAATTATCAATGAAGTAACGCGAAAGCCAGTAGAGAATCCGATCGACAAGGCTTTGTTGGAGAAGCGAATTGTGGGCTTAGCTAACCATACTAAACTGATTGCGCGCGATGGGACGGAGTATGCCATTGAGAACTCAGCAGCACCAATTCGAGACTGCCAAGGTCAAATTATCGGGGCAGTCATCGTCTTTCATGATGTTACCGAATCGCGCAATCTTGCTCGTCAACTGTCTTGGGAAGCCAGTCACGATGATCTGACGGGTTTAATCAACCGTCGAGGATTTGAGCAGCGACTAATTGAGGCGATCGCCTCTGTTCAAGATAGCAATCAACAGCACGCCCTCTGTTATTTAGATTTAGATAAATTCAAAGTCGTTAACGATACCGCAGGTCATTGTGCTGGCGATGAGCTACTGCGCCAAATCACTACACTTTTACAAAAGGGAGTCCGCGCTAATGACATACTGGCTCGCTTGGGAGGTGATGAATTTGGTCTTTTGCTTAATCAATGTCCCCTCTCTAAAGCAGCTCAGATTGCGGAAAACCTCAAAGACCTAGTGCATCAGTTTCGGTTTAGTTGGGATAGGAAAACCTTTATCATCGGGGTCAGTATTGGAGTTGTTGCCATTAACCAAGCCAGCCAAGATTTGATGGAGGTTATGGGGGCGGCTGATGCAGCTTGTTATGCTGCCAAAGGCAAAGGTCGCAACTGTGTTCATGTTTATCGTCGAGACGAGGGCGAACTAATATAATTAGACAACGTGGTGAGAGGCAGTTGATTTCCAAAATCAGCCGTGCGTTAGAAACCAATCGTTTTTGTCTCTACTTCCAAAAAATTGGCTCTATTACCTCTAATCAATCATTAGAGCCTGATGAAATTTTGTTAAGAATGCTAGACAAAAACGGAGAAAGCGTTGCTCCCAATAAGTTTATTCTCACCGCAGAGTGTTATGGCTTGATAACAAAGAGCGATTGTTGTTGGGTAATCGAAACTTTTTTATCGAATTATCATAATTGATCTGAACTAAAATTTTTTAGTAAAGACTTGTATACAATCAATATTTCTGGCGCTAGCAGTTGAGTCTTTTTTATTTTTATTGTTCGATTTTATCCCGTTTTCGATGTTGATGTCGCGGTCTCTAGTGTGAGTTACCGCACTTTTTTAGGTATTCCCATCCTCCGAGTTTTGCGACTTGTTCTCTCCCGGTTTTATTGCCGATCGCACCCTGTTCCTTCAGAATTACCACGGCGAACCGATCATGGTAAAAGCAGCCCAATAATAAGGATGCGAGAAATTTCGATCGCCCCTAGCGGTCAACTCCGACGGCAAAGGCAGAGCTTGATTGTTGCCCGATCGCACCAAATAACCATCTTGCAACCGCACTTCTCCCCGCAGCATCGCCAACTGCGCTTGCCGCAAAGCCTCAGCCTTAATCGGCGCTGTACGCAACTCCTGGTAAAACTCAGTCATCAGCCCCAAAGTAGCGACATCGCTGACATACCACAAACTCGCCAAAGCCGATTTTACCCCCGCGTGTATCGCCAGCCCCGCAAACCCCAACTCAGCTTGTTCGTCTCCCACCGCCGTAGTACACGCACTCAAAACCAACAACTCCACCTGCGGGTTAGATAACTTCAACTGAGCCAACTGATTCAACCGCAACTTAGTATCCCAAAACTGAATGTAAGAATTTTGGGCCCCCCCAGGCTGAAAATCGCCGTGAGTAGCTAAATGAATAATTTTGTATTGCGGTTGATTGCGCTTGTCCTTCAAATTTGCCAAAGTAAAAGCTTCATTGAGAAAAGACGAACCCGGCCAAATCTTGCCCACAATTGTCGATATTTCCAACGGCACCGCAGGCAAAGGATTTTGATCGTATTTGGCAGGAAAATTCGACGCACCCATCGCTAACACTTCAGAACCCTTAACATCGGCATAGCGAGTATCAGTTAAACTCAAACTCGGAATCAGCCCCAAACTGTACTTTTCTACCAAAAATTGCTTGCCGTCGTAAAGAGCAGCCAAAGGCAAAGTTCGCAAACCGGCATCCATCGAAAACACCAAAGTGTCAATCTTGTTAGCCTCCAAGTCCGCTTGCAGCGGTGCAATTAACCACTGGTAAAGTTCCTCGGCAGGTTGCTTGTAGTCAGCAGCGTTCAATCTCCTGGGAGTTCTGATAGCATTAGTGAATTCTTTAGCAACTTGCAGCACAGTCTGGCGGCTTGCAGGCACGCTTTTAAAAACACTTTTGCCGTCTGGCAATAACAACACAAGTTCTAAATGTTTCTCTTTCGCCCACACGTAAAGGATGGCGGGTTTAACCCCAGTCAACCGATTGACGCTGCTGAGAGTATCTCGAATACTTTGCTGCGTGACTGACTTTTCAGTGAGATTGCCCCCAAAGTAACGTTCAAATTCCCGGCCCTGAGTTCTATCCCTTTGCTGCACTGCGTCGATCGGACTTATTTGCGCGATCGAACTCGCTCTAGAAATCTCAGGAACTCTCACATTCCCGATACTTTCTGTACTCACCGCACTCGCAGGCTTCTGGGGAGTTGTTGCCACGCTGGCGTTTTCTGTCGTCGCAGGCGTACCCAAATTGTCTTTTAACATCGACGGCGACAGCAGTACCGGGCCGCTAGCATTCTCGTTCTGCCGCGCCTCAACAGAGGTAGCAGCAGGTTCTGGCGAGACATTTGTGGTACTGCCCTTGGGCACCGACGCTGTGGTGCCAAGACTCACCTGAGTCACAATTTGTTGAGAATTGTCTGTAGTTTGCAGTTCCACGCTGGTAGTTGGTGCCGGACTCGGCACGATCGCCAGCGGCCCGATCGCAGTTGAGGAGGTGGCAGTGTTCGACTTCGAGTTTCCCGTCCCAACAGCCGCCGCCGTGCAGGTTCCCGACGGGCAAGTGCTTTGCAGTAGAGTCTGTGAACCCGATTGAGCCAGCCCGTCTGTAGAAATGCTGACCTCGGCGCGCTCTGCAGCCGTTCCTGTTCCCGGAGTCCGAAACGCTCCCCCAGCCTCGATTGCCACATCGCCGCCCGTATTGCCGCGAGCTTTGATCGAAACAACTTCAACATCTTTCTGCCCGATAATTTGGCTCGAACCGGCACTTCCCGATTGCGAACTCGAGTTGATCACCCCTGTAACGATCCGGCCCGGCGCCGCAATCGAAATATCTCCCCCGCCTCTAGCACCAAAAGCATCGATGTTGCCTGTTTCTACCGCACCGGCGCTGCGAATATTGATAGGGCCCGCCACCCCGGAAGTTGAGCGAGATGAAACCGTACCCGCAGTCAACTTGCCTTGACTGCTAGTGATGTTAATCCCCGCAGTCGAGGT
Organism: Microcoleus sp. AT9b-C3; assembly: GCF_036705485.1. NCBI lineage: Bacteria > Bacillati > Cyanobacteriota > Cyanophyceae > Oscillatoriales > Microcoleaceae > Microcoleus > Microcoleus sp. AT9b-C3. Next base: position 50,713 of record NZ_JAUBUR010000022.1, read on the forward strand.
AACGTCTCCGACGGCTACAGTACCGCCCATCAGAGAGATCGTGGCGTTATCAGTGCCGACGATCGCACCCGTTCCCACGATCGCGCCTGCGCCATTGGGCGATCGAATCGTCGTCGGATCTTGAAATGTCACCGCCGCTGGCGTTGAATTTGGCGTTGAATTTGGAGTTTCAGAAGGAATCGAAATCGCCCCGCTACCGTCAGAACGTCCGATCGCGATCGAAGCAAACCCATTCCGAAAAGTGTTCAATTCCGCAGCAGTCAAGTTCAGAGCTTCTGTATCGCCAGAACCTTGAATTATAATATTTTGACTCGGATCAGCCGGTTGCAGCACCAGATTGCCGTTGCTGGCGATCGAATTTTTGTCACCTGTCAAGTCAATTTCGTTGCCCGTCAGGGTAATATCTCCCCCTGTTTGGGCGCCACCAGCTTCGATCGCCCCCGCAGTGACTCCATTGCGCCCCGTCAGCGTCACCTTCCCCGCGCGATCGCCCCTCGTGTCGATCGCCCCGGCAGTCACCGTGCCCTGTGCGGTAACACTAACATCTCCCGCCGAATTGCCTGTATCTTCGGAAGAATTGACAGAAGTGTTGATGGTGCGGGCAGTTCCAGTAAGTAGCTGACCGGTTGTGACATTGCCTGCGGTGCTGACGATGCGAATTTCCTGATTGTTGGTAGTGATATTTCCGGTTCTGATATTGCCATCAGCTTTGAGAGTAATTGAGGCATTGTCGGCCGCGGTCAAGGAATTTGTGGTAGTGATTGTTCCCAAACCCGCTGGCGACTGAATAATTAGCGGATCGTAAAATGTGAAATCGTTGGCAATCAGAATTGAACCGATACCGTTGCTGCGGCCGATCGTAATTCCAGCAAACCCATTTTCCAAACTTCCGAGGTCGCTTGCCGTCAGATTCAAATAAATATTAGTACCGACATCTCCAGAACCGCCGATCGCAATATTTTGACCGGGACTCCAAGGTTGCAGTACCAAAAAGCCAGTACCGCTGACAGAATTTTTGTCGCCTTTAAAATTAATTTCATCACCAGTCAAAGTAATGTTTCCAGAACCCCCCGCGATCGAGCTCACTCCCAGAACATTCCGAGCCGTCACAGTTACATTTCCCGTCGCTTCCGGGCCGCTGGCATCAAGTTTTTGGGCCGTTACATTCAGGCCTTCGAGAACAATATTCCCGCTGCTGCCGATGCTGGAATTGGATGAATAAATATTGTTTGCAACGGTTGTTCCCGGACTAATTAAACTAATATTTCCGCCGTTACTCGACAAATTGCCCGCAGTAATTTGACTTCCCGAAATGGCGATCGCACCGCCAGCCGTGCTAATTGTATCTCCAGAATTCATCGAAAAAGCACCCGCACCATTGCGATCGGCATCTGCTCTCAATGTTACCGAACCAGTAGTTGCTTGAAAGCTCAACTGATTGTCCGCCAAATCAGCAATTGTAATATCATTGATCGCTTCGAGAACCACATTTGCAGTCGCCGACATACTTTCCAAAGCTGTAGCCGAAATTGTCAGCGAAGGCTCAGAATTGTTTTCCTGTCCTGGTAGCGTTCCTGTTGCCAAAATATTATTGTTGGCAATTATTTCCGCATCGCCCGCCTCTTCTGGGGAATCTGTAATTAAAATATTTTCTGGATCTAACAGCAAAGTCCCCAAACCGTTTGTCCCAGAGGTATCAACAGTACCGTTAAAAATCAATCTTTGCTTGCCCGAAACTTCCACAAACCCGCCAACACCTGCGGTGGTTGTTGCAGAAACGCCATTTGCCCTGATGCTGCCCAAAAATGCTGTTGTGTTGTCAGCCCAGACCACAACTCTACCGCCGTTGCCTGATTCAGTTGCGTTGGCAGCGATCGAACTTTTGCCATCCACGTAAGTCATCCTGGCATTCGGCACAGTTCCCTCGCCTCGGTAATCTCCCCCGATCCGCACCGTTCCGCCGCCGTCGGGCCCCGAAGCCTCAATCTTCGCTCCCAACAGCCCTACCTTGTCGCCCAACACGTTGACGCTTCCTCCCGCGCCCCCCCTGGCAGACACGTCCGCAGAACCCGCTAACAGCGCAGTTCCAGCACCAGTATGCCCTGTTTGACCACCTGTGAGCACGACTTCACCTTGAGCGTTCGTAGTTATACCCGTAGCGTTAGCCACGCCGGGGCCCGAAAGCAGCCCTGGTAAACTCTGGGGAGAGAAGGGAACCGCTTCGGAACCCGACACTCCGGCTGCCGGAGAAACTTCTAAACTCAGCAAAAGTCCGTTTTGACTCAACCGCACCAGATTTTCACCGGGGACAGCCGCCACAGTAATTTGACCGCCTGGGGCTGAAAGTTGCCCTGTACTGATGACCGTACCGCCCAGCAAAGTCAAATTTTGCCCGGTTCCGACAGCCAAGTTACCGGCATTGACAATACTTCCGGGCTGTGGCCCAAAAACAAAAGCATTCGGTGTTCCGACTAGGGCTGCGTAGTCGTTCGCCCCTGTACCGTTCAACCAACGGTCGTCAAAACCGATACCGCTAGCTGTGGTAGCCAAAAAAGACCCGGACACATCGAGTCGGGCATTTGCTCCGAAGATGATGCCTGCGGGGTTCATCAGCAACAAGTTAGAATTGCCACCAGTAACTTGAATTAGACCGTTAATTAACGAAGCGTCCCCACCGACAACGCGGCCGAGGATATTTTTAACGCTTGGGTTGGAGATGAAATTGGCAGTTTCGCCAGAATTCAGATTGAACCGAGTAAAACTGTGGAACAAATTTGCTCCGTCTCTGGAGGGGGTGCCGCCTTTAATATCGTAGCGAGGGGGCGACCCTGGATTTGGGACGGTGACAGCGGTTCCGGTGCCGTCTGGGGCTGGAGTAATAGATTGTGCCGCAGCAATTTGAGATTGGGGGTAAATTGCCACGAGTACCCATCCGCTGCTGTTTTCTTTGAGGAAAACCAGGTTGGGTAAAAAATCTACTATCAAAAATCCAGCAAGGGGAATTGCTGCCAGAATCGACCGCACAGCACGTTGAGCATTCATAAGTTTGCCTCGGTCTAGACCTTAATTCGAGTTTAAAATTGAGATTTTAGGTAAAAAAGAGTCGATCGCACCCCAATGCTGACACTTCCTAACGCGCACTCTCGATCGCAAATCTTAAATTTTAAGTCGAAATTTGATTGTGTCACCAACATAGCAAAGACTGACAGTAAGTGTCGAAACACAGGAAGTTTAAACAGAGAAAATTATGAGGGATCGAATTGTGCGTCTGATCGGTTTAACTGGGGGCATCGCCACCGGTAAAACCGCTATATCTAATTATCTGGCCGATGCCTGTGGATTTCCGATTTTAGATGCCGATATTTACGCCCGCGAAGCTGTGAACCCCGGTTCGCCAATACTTGACTCTATTGTAGAACGATACGGCGCCGGTATTTTGCTCCCGGACGGCAATTTAAATCGGCCAGAGTTGGGAAGTATTATTTTTTGTAACGCAGACGAGCGGCAGTGGTTGGAACAACAGATTCACCCTTACGTGCGCCGCCGATTTGTTGAGGAAACTCAAAGCTGCATTGCTGCATCGAGTTTGGTATCCCAAGACACACAGGATTTAGGTAAAAAGACTCAAGAAATCGGCTTTTTTCACCAAAAGCTAGAACGAAGTATGGCTGAAAAAAAAACCGGTTTCTGCGCCACGGCTGACACGTTGACTTTGGTTTTGGTAGTGCCGCTGCTGTTTGAAGCTAACATGACTGACTTGTGTACCGAAATTTGGGTGGTGTACTGTTCACCCGAAGTGCAGTTAGAACGACTAATGAAGCGAGACGGCTTGAGTTACGATCGAGCTAATGCCCGCATTAACGCCCAGTTGCCGCTAGCTCAAAAGTGTCAACAAGCTGATGTTATTTTGGACAACTCCTCAACGCTCGACTCGCTATTCCAGCAGGTAGATGTGCAAGTCAGTCGCTGTGAGATTTGATATTTGAGATTGACTCCGCGATATCAGTTTTAAAACCAGTTTTTTTACTCCCTGCGCGCCAGTTCGATTTGAGAGTTGAGATTTGATATTGACTCCACGATTTTGTCAACGGGCTTTTTTCCCCAACCGCTTTCGACTCCTCCTTCGGAGTGGCGCGTAAGCGCTCTTCTCACAAAGCAAGATCAAAAAAGATCAGAAAAGATCAGAAAAAATCAAAGGTTCACAATTTATTTAAAAATACAATAGCAACCATTTATGAAGTTAATGTAAAAAATTAGGCATTGCCCGCTTTAAGGAATTTCATTCACCAAGATATGTATATGTAACGTGCGGACGGCGCGCCTCGGTACTCTCCTGTTGTTTCTTTAATCTCCGGGTTGCCGCTTCACCTCAATAATTATGCAGTTAATCATAAAAGTAGTAAAACTTTACAATTGGTGGTTTTTGTTTCCTTGTTGGAAGAGCGTTTCCAGAGGATTCCAGGGGTCATAGCATTTTAGATTTTAGATTTTAGATTTTAGATTGGGGAATAATTTATAACTACCAAGGTTGGGAAGACGGGCATACAAGAGTAGCATGATTTTTTTGAACATGGTCTTGAATTCTGCTGGTTGCCCGCAAGTAGCAGAGAACTAGAAATTATCAGCGAACAAGCGAGCTAGATGATGGATTTCACGCGCTTTTAACCAAAACTCAAAAAAATTGCAAGTGCCCTTACTTACTAATTGATGAGTTCACCGCAATTATTTTTTTATCCTGATAGCAGAGTACAGACTGCGTATCAAGAAGGGGAAAATACAAACACCAAAATTTATGATGCGCGTTTACTCTTCCATCCTGATGTCAAGCCTGTTACTGAGTGGCACTGCCGTTAACGCTCAAAGCTTAGAAAATCGATCGACCTTTTTTGCTCAAGACAACTCTGCTTCCGAAATTTTAACCGTTCTAGCTGACACTCCGAGCTCGTACGATAAAGATGAAGATAATAAGCCACCAAAACGAGGCCAGGGGAGATAAAGCCGAAAAAAGCGATAATTGCAGGGAATTAGGGGGATAATGGGAGAATATAAAATTGGGAGAATAAGAGAAAAATTGAAGATTTCGAGCCATTAATTGGGAACTTACGTACTGCGTAGCAAAAAAACCGATTTTTCAGCGGTATTTGACGACTCAAGCCCTAATTGTTCGCTATTCCGGTTTTTTTGCCCAATATCGTCAAAATATCAGACACCACAAACGGGCCCGAAATGTTGCACTCAAAAAAAAAGGTAAAGCGCGAGTAGGAATCTGGCGCTTTACCTTTATTTTTTAAACTTTTGCAGCTTTAATCTTCTTCCGCAGCTTCGCCACCAACAACGACATCGCGAATCCGCAAACTCGGGCCGCCGCAGCCGACGGGCAAACCGCTTTGTCCTGCCTTGCCGCAGCCGCCGGATTCATCCCAGTAGAAATCGTCGCCGATCGCCTCAATATCGGCTAAAGTGCTGAAAACATTACCCGAAAGAGTAACATCCCGCACCGGATTGTCCAGTTTTCCGTTGCGGATCATCCAAGCTTCGCCGGCACTGAAAGTAAACATCTCGCCGTTAGTCATGCCGCCTTGCCAATTGCGCGCATAAACTCCTTCTTTGATACCAGAAAATAAGTCAGCAACTGGCGTGTCACCCCGTTCGATCCAAGTATTCGTCATGCGGACGATCGGCGGATAATGATAATTCAAACAGCGAGCATTGCCAGTAGGCGTTTCTCCCAATTTGCCCGCCGTTTCCCGCGAGTGCAGTCGCCCGACTAAAGCGCCGTCTTTAATTAACTGAGTAGTAGTCGCAGGAGTGCCTTCGTCGTCGTAGAAATAGCTGCCCCGGTGTCCCTCTGGCGCTGCACCGTCGAAAATTTGCAAGTTTTTGGGACCGAACTGGCGGCCGAGGGTCATAATTTCCAAAATGTCAGGATTTTCGTAGGCCATGTCGGCTTCGGAAAGGTGTCCGAAGGCTTCGTGGACGAATAATCCGGTCAAAATTGGGTCGATGACGACGGTGTAGGTGTTGCCTTGGACGGGGGGTAAGGCTAGGGAATCTACTGCTCTCTGGGCTGCGCTGCGAACTTGAACATCGAGATCGGTTAAGTCTTCGTAAGCTTTGCGGGAACCAGTGGTTTCGCGGCCGGTTTGTACGGTTTCCCCGCTGCGGGCTGTGGCCGCAAAGCGCATTTCCATGTCTGCCCAACCTTGTTCGAGCATGGTGCCTTCGGAGGTGGCGAGGATCATCCGCTGGGTGCTGTCGCCGTAGCGCACGGAGATTGTGGCGATACGGGGGTCAATGCTGCGGAGAATGGCCGCGTAGCGATCGCACAATTGCTTTTTGTCAATTAGGGGAACCAGACGGGGGTCTGTTCCTGTCAGCGGCAGCAAGCAAATGTCTTGTATTGGGGTGACAGGTGCCAGAATCGTTTCTTCTTCGCCGATCAGTTTTGCCGCGGCAATGGCTTCTTCGATTCTTTCGGCGAGGGTGGAAAGTCGGTTAAAACTGGCAAAGCCCCAGCCACCTTTGTGACAAGCTCTGACTTGGCCGCCAATTGAGACTCCTTCGCTGAGGGTTTCAATTTTTTCGCCCCGCAGCAGGATGTCGGTGCCTTCGGCTTCTTCCAGTCGAATTGCCAGATAATCGACTTGGTGACGGTAGCGTGCCATTAAGTCGGACAGCAGATTTTTCGAGTCGGCGATCGAGGTGGGCATAAGGAAAGCACGGTGTTTAACTTACTTCATTTTGCACTTTTGTTAGGGCGATCGTGCAAAATATCGCCCCAAGCGCGGAGATTGCGACTTATTGGTACGGTTCTGCCAATATCGTTAGTTGACAAATGTGGATATCCTGTGAGTTAGGAGGAAGGCGCAAGAAATTATGCGGGATTTTTCGATCGTGCTGGTGCTTGACCCAGCCCAAAAACGGATACCGTGCCACGTACTTAAGTCGTGGAAAGATAAAAATTTTAGACCCTAGTTCAAGCTCCCAGATTTATCTGTGGGGTAAATCTAAAATCTAAAATCTAAAATCTAAAATCGACTGACTCCTAACTCCTGAACTTTCCTATACATAAATACTTCACCCTTCATGCCTCCGAAGGTGGGTTTATAACTGTGAATACTTACTTTTTACCGACAATAAGCGAAATTTTAGCCTCCGAAGGCCAAGAAAATGACCTGAGTCTCTTTAATCTTAAGTTGGCGGGAGAAAACAACCGCCATCGGTGTCCTGTAAGCCGTGGGGCTTCTCGGCTGAAAGCTGAACAGGAATGGTACGGGGCGATCGCAGCTTTGAATCAAATGCTCGATCGGCAAAAATCAGGACAAAAAACAGATGTCGATCGAGCAAATTGTCGATCGACAATCCCCAATGCCTGCCAGGGATTGGTTTTGTCTGGCCCGTCTTCGGTTTTGACTGACCCCGCTTTGGCCAACGGCTTTGCCAATTGGATTTTTACCAGTATTCCAGACAACGATGCAGCTTTGTGGTCTTTTCGGGCTAGACAAACTTTAGCTTTAATGCCGGCGGCTGATGTGCAAACATCAGTGCCTGCGGCGGCCCCGGCTTTGGCTTTGGCAAGTGGCGATCCTTTGGCGCACGAGCAGTTTTGTTTGGTTTTAACTGCTAGTTTTAGCCTGGTGATGGTTTTGGGTGAAAATTCGGCAGGAATTCCGGCTTTTCTATTTTCTTTCGATCCGCAAGTAGTCGCCAAAGCTTGGGAGGTTTTGCGGCGCAGGGTGACTGAAAGCGAATGTTTGCTTGCCAATTCTGACGGCAGTTTCAATTTATCAGTTAGCCAGTTAACTAATAATTCTACTAAATTAGACGCGCTGTTCCAGCAGTTTTTACCTGTGGAGCCAAATTATCAAACAGTGATGCAGTTCAGTCGCTTGCTGTTGCATAATTTGCCGGTTGGGAAAGATGAAGCAGGCCGGATAAAGGATGAAAGAATTGATGATGGTTTGAGTCCGAGGCATAAAAAGTTATCGGCTACAGATATCAACTGCAAATCTCCAATTCCTCTGGCCACTAAAGAGGTGGAATTGCTACAGGCGATCGCCCATGAAGTCCGCACACCTTTGGCTACTATCCGCACGCTGACTCGATTGTTGCTGAAACGTCCCAAGCTCGATCCTGTTGTGGTCAAGCGTTTGGAAATGATTGATGCTGAGTGTACCGCTCAGATCGATCGCTTCGGTTTAATTTTCCGCGCCGTGGAATTGGAAATGTCGCAAGCTAAAAATTCGGGCGTGCAGCTAACAGCAATGTCTCTCGGTGAAGTGCTACAAAATAGCATTCCCCGCTGGCAAAAACAGGCCGCTGTGCGAAACCACACTTTGGAAGTTATTGTGCCGAAAAAGTTGCCTGCGGTAGTGAGCGATCCGACGATGCTGGATCAGGTTTTAACTAATTTGATTGAGAATTTTACTCGAACTTTGCCCTCTGGGAGTCGCATTCAGGTGGAGGTGACATTGGCGGGCGATCAGTTAAAGTTGCAGTTGGAATCGGAACACTTACCTGAAGATAATGGCGCCTCGACTTTTGCAGCTAAGGCGAATGGTCCTTTGCGATCGATCGGGCCTTTGTTGATGGTGCAGCCGGAGACGGGAAGTTTGAGTTTAAATTTGAGCGTGACTAAGAATTTATTTCGGGCTGCTGGCGGGAAGTTGGTAATTCGCCAGCGGCCCCAAAAGGGCGAGGTGATGACGGTATTTTTGCCGTTGCAATAGTTATTAATTATTGACCAAATCGGTAGGGGCGGGTTTTACCAACCATCAATGTCAGAAACGAACAATATCATAAACCCGCCCTAGCTCTACGACAAATCCAAATTGATCTTTTTTGGAGGGGATCGAACCTCATGTTAATCTGGGTTATTGGTTGGGTGGGGGCGGGTTTTTATAAATTGTTTGTGAGCCTCAAATATTGTTGGTAAAACCCGCCCCTACAGCCCGATCGCATTAATCAATTAAAATCTCAATGACAAACTCGGTTCCTTCTCCTGGTGAAGAAAAACAACTCAGTTTTCCGCCGTGTTTTTCTTCTACAATTTGACGTGCGATCGCCAGTCCTAACCCAGTTCCTTTGCCCACATCTTTAGTGGTAAATAGATGGTCGAAGATACGATTTTTCACATCTTCTGACATTCCTTTTCCGTTATCGGCGATGGAAATTTTTACCTTTTCACTTTCTACTTTTGTCCGAATAGTGATTTGATTGGGGTGGGCCTGAATTTCGGCAAAACTCCGTCCTTGATTCGATTCTTCTAAGGCATCGATCGCATTTGCTAACAAATTCATAAATACCTGGTTTAATTGCCCCAAATAACATTTTACGTTGGGAATCTTGCCGTACTCTTTAATGATTTTAATTTCAGGATGCTTGTCGTTCGCTTTCAGGCGATGGCGCAATATCATCAAAGTGCTATTGAGACCTTCGTGGATATTCGCCTCAACTTTATGAGCCGTATCGGCGCGAGAGAAAGTACGGAGAGATGTGCTAATGTTTTTGATACGCTCGCATCCTATTTTCATGGAACTCAACATTTTGGGTAAATCTTCTACTAGATAATCTAAATCTATTTCCTCTGCTTTATTAATTAATTCTGCTTCCGATGGAGGATACTTTTCTTGATAGAGGCGCAAATAATCAATTAAGTCTTGGACTCCAGCATGAGCTTCATTAATGTTCCCGGCAATGAAACCAACGGGGTTGTTGATTTCATGGGCAACCCCTGCCACTAGATTACCTAATGCTGACATCTTTTCGCTTTGGATCATTTGCATCTGAGTTTGCTGAAGTTCATTCAAAGTCTGCTGCACTTGGTGATAGAGACGGGCATTCTCTAGAGCGATCGCCGCTTGACTAGAGAGAAAATTCAACACTAGGAGGCGATCGCGACTAAACACCCCACTGGTTATCCGATTTTCTAGATACAAAATGCCGACCAAATTCCCCTGATTTAGAATTGGCAAACCCAGCAAACTCTCTGGTTTGTGATACTCTAAATAATCGTCAATCACAGGCAGATCAGTTTTGAGGTGATCGATGACAACTGCTGCTAGGGTGTTTTTGACATACTGGATTAATTTAACAGGAACGGTGGGATTGTTATCTAGGGGTTGCCTTTGCAGGCTAATGTTTTCCCAGGTAGCCATCGCCCGCACTTGCCATTGTTGATCTTGGCAGAGCATCAGTACACAGCGATCGGCTCCAGAGTTTTGTAGCATGGTTTGGCTCAGAATTTGCAGCAACTCATGCAGGTCGATCGTGCTGGAGATCGTTTGGGAGATTTGCAGCAGGGTCGTAAAATCAAGAGCATGGTTGATGGAGGTGCTTGAGGTACTGTGGGGGATGCTCGAATGAATTGAGTAGTTGGGATTGGTGAGTGTCGATAGGGTTTCTAAAATAGTGATGGGTTTGCCGGACTGTTGTAAGATGGGGCGCAGCAGATCGGGATAACGTTTTTCTAGGTCATCGGTTTTTGCTTTGGCTCCCCAGCGGGCGTAACAATAGTAGGCTTCCTGCATATAGCCTGCGGCGACTTTTTCTTTGCCCCAGTCGAGGTAGAATTTAGCTGCGAGTTCGTGGGCGAGGGCTTCTTCGTTGAGGAATTGGTTTTCTTGGGCGAGTTGAATGGCGCGATCGTAAAAATCAGCAGCCTGCCATTTTTCTTCAGCAACACGAGCCATCTCCGCTTCTAAAAGCAGAAATTTGGACAGACAGTTTTCAGGACTGTTGTTTGCCCAGATTTGAAGTTGTTCCCGATTCTTCTGAACAACTTCTTGATAATCTTTTTGTTTTTTTTCCGGTGCTCCCCCAGAAAGTTGCAATACAGTCAAAGACTGATAAAAACAATGCATAACACGTTGAAATTGTCCATAAAGTGTATTAGAAAACTCTGCGGCAGCTACTAACATTTCATAAGCTTTAGCATACTCACCATAGGTGAAAAACAAAAAGGCTTTAGCGAAATAGTATGTACTACTGCCATAGCCATAGCCAATTTCATTGAATGTTGCTAGCGCCGACTCTTCATCAAATGTTTCAGAGCTAAGGCTATACTTCCCTATCGTTAGCCCTTGCAAATTCTCTAGGAGTTTGCACTGAAGAATTAGGGCAAACGCTGTCGTAATCTCCGTCCGTTCGGCAAAGCTGATGTACTTTTCATGTCGAGCCAGCAAACTGTGAATATCGCTTGATACGATCGCCTGCTGCCAAAAACTGAACAGAGCACTGTGATGACACCAAGAAAAATCGCCTACCTCCATTGCTCCCTGATAAGCAGCTTGTTGCAGAACAAGATTAGAACTGACGTGCTTGCGCCAATGGTTGATAAAGTTGCCGAACGACATATAAATTTTGCCATTCAGGGTGGTGTTATTAAATTTTTCATTCACCTTCAACCCTAAAATTCCAAACTCATAACCCAATTCATAATCTTGAAAGCGTTGGCAGAGAATTGTGCCATACCAAACATAAACAAAACCCGCCACATTGGTATTCCCGTATTGCAAACAGAGATTGGTCATGTGTAAAACAACCAACACTAATAACTCCTGATTAGTCAGGTAAGTGGGCGGTACCATGTTCATTAGCAGTTTTATCAGCATCTGGCGTTCTTCATCGACAATGAGTGGTGCGTCGATTAGTTCTGCAACTGCGCGCTGATTTAAGGTTTTTTTAACTTCGCGAGCCATCCCTTCTAACTCTGCTTCATTTGGTATAACCGCCAGTTCTAAGCCTAACAGTTTCAGCCCTTGGATTCCTACCTGAATCGCCTTTTGATACAGGGCGTTATTTTGATAATGAGTTAGCTGAATCGCAACTATTTTGGCTCGATCGAGACTACATTTGGCATGGCTAAACGCGATTTGTACTAATTTTTCAGCTTGCTCAAAGTTTCCGGCCAAAAACTCAGTCTCAATACTTTCTATATATACACTAAAGGTCAATTCGTAGGCACATTGCCATTTATTATTCGGTAGAAAATTTAAGCCAAAGGCGAGATATTTTGTCCCAGATTCATAAGCTGTTGATAGTTTGGCTCTATGCCCTGCAAAAAGGCTAATCTTAGCGAGCTTGGTGCGTTCTTCTTGCTGCGTTATTAGCGCCGACCCAATGATAAAATGATTAATAATATCGAACACTTCTTCTCCTCTTTCCACTTCGGAAAAATTTGGAAGAAGTAACTGTCCAATTTTGAGATGGGTTGCTTGCTTTTGGTCATCAGGAATTAATGAATAAGCAGCTTGCTGAACTCGATCGTGTAGAAATTTGTAGTGAGGTAATTGAGCTGCTGTAGTTGGCAATGCGGGGCTGGTTGTCCGCTCTTCTTTTCCTAGATAAAACTTGTAAATTTCACTGGTTGGTAAGATGAATCCTTCTTGCAATGATTTCCACAAATCCGCAGCAGTTTCTTCTGGCGACTTCTCGCTGACTACCGCCAATGTATTCAAATCAAAGTGCGCTCCTATGCACGCAGCCAACTTCAGCACATCCTGAGTTTCTGGCGGCAACTTCTGCAATTGCACTGCCATAAACTCCACTACATCATCGGTGATAGTTAGGGCTTTGACTTTGGCAATATCGCACTGCCACCCCCCTGTTACCCCCGTTTGTCCTCCCCTGATAAGGGGGGATGAAAGGGGGGTGGGGTCAAACGCAATCAGCCCATCTTCCTGTAGCGCCTTGAGAAATTGCGTGGCAAAAAATGGATTGCCTTTGGTTTTTTGATAAACTAACTCAGTTAATGGCTGAGCAAGAAGGATCTCGCACGAGAGCGTATCTGCTATCAAATAGTTAATATCGACTTGACTTAGAGGTTCCAAGGTAATAGTATTTACCCTTACTTGGGATTTTTCCATCTCTGCTACTGCCAACATAAATGGATGAGCCGGGGATACTTCGTTATCTCGATATGCCCCAATTACCAGCAAATTCTGACTATCTTTTTCACTCATCAACACTTGCAACAGCTTCAGGGATGCTGAATCTGACCATTGCAAATCATCCAAAAAAATCACTAAGGGATGTTCTTGGGTGGCAAAAACAGAGATAAATTTTTGAAATAGTAAATTGAAACGATTTTCTGCGGCACTTCCCGAAAGTTCAGAGACAGGCTGTTGTTTGCCAATAATTCGTTCCAACTCGGGAATTACTTCTACAATAACTTGACCATTTTCGCCAAGAGCCTTGATAATTTTCCTTTGCCATTGTTCGAGCTGAGCGTCGCTTTCTGAGAGTAATTGATCCATTAAATCTCGGAAGGCTTGCACAAAAGCACTAAAGGGAATGTTGCGTTGAAATTGGTCGTATTTGCCTTTGATAAAATAACCGCGTTGGCGAACTATGGGTTTGTGAATTTCGTTGACTACAGCGGTTTTCCCAATGCCGGAAAATCCGGCAACTAGCATCATTTCGCTGCGGGATAAATTCGAGTCACGCCCGTCCTCCTTAATCAAGAGGAGGTCTTCTTTTACATCATTTCTATCGGTTCTAGGCTCTTTTGGTGACGGAGATTTAGAGGGGTTTGCTACTCGCTCGAATGCTGCTAATAACGCAGCGACTTCGGTTGATCGGCCGTAGAGTTTTTCTGGTATGATAAAGCGATCGCAAAAATCTCGCCGCCCAATGGCAAAATTCTCAATTTTACCTGTCTCATTGAGTTGTTGCAAACAAGTTTTTAAATCGGCTTTTAACGCTAATGCACTCTGATAGCGAGTTTCGGCATTTTTGGCCATCAATTTGCTGACAATCTCCGAGAGGACAAGGGGAATTTTGGGATTTATTTCACGTACAGATGGCGGGTGCTGGGCAATATGACAGTGGATCAATTCCATTGGATCGCTGGATTGAAATGGTAATTTTCCTGTCAGCAGTTCGTAAAAGGTTACACCTAATGAATAAAAGTCTGTGCGGTAGTCAAGGCCGCGATTCATCCTTCCTGTTTGTTCGGGAGATATATAGCTAAGTGTTCCTTCAATTACGTTGGGACTCATCACTATTTGGGTTTCTCGCGGCAGCAAAGATGCAATACTAAAGTCAATGAGTTTGACTTGTTTAGTCTCAGGATTTATTAAAATATTGGCGGGTTTAATATCTTTGTGAATGATGCGGTGGCGGTAAAGTATATCTAATGTGTTACTTAGGTCGATCGCAATTTGGAAAAAATCAACCAGAGATGGCACGGTTTTTCCTTTCCCCGTCCATTCCTTTAGAGAAATTCCCCCGAAGTCTTCCACAATCAGCGCATAGCCGTTCCGGTAGGGTTCCAAGCTGTAGGTTTGGATGATTCCGGGCAAATTCAGGTTTTTGGCGATCGTGTATTGATTGCGAAAATGCAAGAGTTCGCTGAAGCTAGGATACTCGTTCCGCAAGACTTTGATGGCGACCGGTTTTTGATCCCAGAGGCGAATTCCGCGATAAACTAGGGTGCGAGTGCCTGAATAAATTCGAGCGAGAATTTGATAGCCAGTTAGTTCTATCATAACAATAATTATTTTGCTGTTAAAATATTTTGTCTTACTATTATAATCTAGTGCAAATCAGATTCTAGCTTCGTATTAATACTTAAAAATATAACAAATTTCGCCGCCCGCGAACAGTTAACCGTTAACGGTTAGCTGTTCGCAGTTAACCGTTAACAGTTAACCGAATTCAGTTAACCGAATTCATTCTGGCTTTCAAGGCATCTCGCGCTTGTTCTCGATCGTCAAAATGGACTTTTTCAGTGCCCAAAATCTGATAATCTTCGTGTCCCTTTCCTGCAATCAGCACGCCATCTCCCGGTTTAGCCTCCATAATAGCAGTGCGAATTGCAGCCGCTCGATCGCACAAAACGATCGGCTTTACTGCGGCGGGAATTCCTGCTAAAATATCCTGCAAAATGCGATCGGGATTTTCCGTGCGCGGATTGTCGGAAGTAACAACAGTTAAATCGGCTAATTCTGCAACGATTTTACCCATTATCGGCCGCTTAGTGCGATCGCGATCGCCACCGCAGCCAAACACACAAATCATCTGACCCGGAATAAACGGCCGCGACGCCTTCAACAAGTTCTCCAAACTGTCGGGAGTGTGCGCGTAATCGACAATAACGCTAATATCTTGGTCGGGACTAATTTGCACCCGTTCCATCCGTCCCGGAACTCCCGAAAACTGAGATAATTTCTCCACAATTGCGGACAAATCTAAACCCAATTCCAAAACAGCACCGACAGCCGCCAACATATTTGATAAATTGAACTGACCGACTAAAGGCAAAGAAAAAGCAGTTTCGCCCTTCGGAGTGTGCAGCATTCCCTTAACTCCATTCGGCTGATATTCCAAATCAAAAGCATACAAATCTGCCGTTTTCAGAACAGTGCTGTAACTCCAAACTCGGTCGGACTTTAAATTTTCAACTATCCGCTGCCCGTAGGGGTCGTCAATATTAATTACAGCGCGATTTGCGAGGTAATCCGAACCAAATAAAAGCGATTTAGCCTCAAAATAATCTTCCATATCGCGGTGATAATCGAGATGATCTTGAGTCAAGTTTGTAAAGACAGCAACTTCAAAATTACACCCCAAAACTCGCTGCTGCGCTAAAGCGTGGGAACTGACTTCCATCACGCCATGTTTGCATCCGGCTGCTACAGCTTCTGATAATTGCTTTTGCAGGTCAACCGCAAAAGGTGTGGTGTAAAGTGCAGTTTGTTGGAAGCCCGGCCAGCGAGTGTAAAGCGTGCCAAAAATCGCCGTCGGCAACTGCATTTCATTGAGCAAAAATTCGATTAAATGAGTTGTTGTAGTTTTTCCGTTAGTCCCGGTAACGCCGACAAGTTTTAATTTGCTAGCAGGATTGCCGTAAAAAGCAGTTGCTATTTGACCGCAAACTTGAGTCATATCGGCTGCTGCGATGACGCAAGTACCCCCGTCTTCCGAAGGTGTTTTCTCGGCTGCTTGGGTGGAAATTATGGCGGCAAGTGCACCAGATTCGATCGCACTTTGCCAAAAATCTCCCCCATCTACCCGAGTTCCCGGCATTCCCAAAAACAAATCGCCCGCCTGACAAGCGTGGGAATTAGTGGATAAACCCTTGACTTCGGCATCGAGGGCGGGATGTTGTGCGTCAAAGGAAATGCTGGGAACTGCTGCTAATAATTCTCTCAATTTCATCGGAAAAACTCCTCGCTTGAATGTCTTGAATATGACTGGCGGAACACATTGTTTGAGCCAATCTCTACAGGTTTTTGCTGTGTGCGGTGCAAACCCTAGGTTTTTTTTATGCGCGGTGTAAAACCTATCGGCCTAGATTAAGCTGCACACCGAGCACCCCGAGGTCAGGATTAAAACCTGAGTTTTTGGGTAAATCGTATTATTGTGACGGATCGATTTGCAAATATTTCTGTAACATTTGCTCCAATTGGGCGACACTGCAGCGGGGAGAAGGACGGGGTAACAGTTCTTCAGCGGAGAATGCAGCCTCGCCAACAGAATTTTTGGGCTGGGGCTGCACTTTAAACAAAACTGGAACTTCGTACTGATAAGCTTGAAACCAGTCATCCTGTTCGGTAATATCTCTGACTTCGAGTTGAAACTTGAGGCTTTCAATCTGTTCGAGTTTTTCTTGCAACCCTTCGCACAAGTGGCATCCGGGTTTGCTGTACAAAATCAATCGCATCATAACAGTAAGATTAAACTCGATCTTAAATTCTGAAATGTCCGATCGCAAGTTGGCGAACTCAACGCGAGTAAGACGTAACTCCCTGCTTTATTGGTCGCAATGCGCGATCGAAGTTATCTTAGCATTGGCAGCGAACAGATTACCGCGCTTGACTATCTCTTTCTTCTCTTCCTCTGTGCCCTCTGCGCCTCTGGGGTGAAAAAATAAATCTAGTTCACCAATGAAAGAGTTAAATTTATTCACATCACCTAATTGTAAACTCAACCTTGACTAATAAATCAATTTTTAGTATAGTGTATAAATAGCCCTACATAAAGGAGGCAGTATGGACTGCACCGAATACGCAGAAGCAAAGCGAAAAGCAGCCAAAAAAATTAGCGCCGACATTCGAGAACGCTGGAACAATCGCATCGTGACGCGAGGATTGCACTTGATGGGAGAAGCGGGGGCCGTGCAGTATTTAGCTGATTACGGGCGCGGAATTGGTACGGCAAAAGTTATTGGTTTTGCACTGTGCGCGGAGTCGGAAGGATACCCGGAAATGGCGATCGGCTTTTGGAAAAGAGCGTTTGAATTGGAAACGGGAGAAAAGCCGATCGCCCTCAATACTCCAAACAATTCTACCGCCGATATCGCTGCTGCTAAACACTCAACTTCCGCCCCAAAAATAGAAACTGTCTACCATCCGATTGTTCCCGAATTGCCGCCGCACTTACAGCCGGGAAGGATTGTCACCATGCAGCCGGTTGACGCGCCGAGCGATCGTTCTTATTACATCGAAAATCCCGATTATTGGGGACAGCCAAAGCGCGACGGCAATCGAGTAGTGGTCATTGCGACGCCAGATAAAGTATACTACCAATCGCGATCGACTAACCTGCGGCAACAAGCATCGATTGAGATCGATCGCACATTAATCGACACAGCCGCTAAAATTGGCACCTTTGTTTTAGACGGCGAACTCTATTACAAAAGCTGTACGGGCAGCGAACACCGCACCGGGGCGCAAGCTGCTACTGTTAATATTGAAAACGGTTTTCCGACAATCCAGCCCAACGCAATTTATGCTATTTTTAAAAGTTTGTTTTTCAAAGGCAATGATTTAACTACCGTGGCAGAATCCGAACGAATTGCAGCGGGAGTTGAAGTTGGCGAAGTGCTGGCGAATTTATCCCCAGCCTTTGAAGTTGTACCGACATTTCGCACCACCGCCGAAAAACTCGTCCTGGCAAATCAGCAGGAATCTGAAAATAGAGAAGGCGAAGTTTGGGTGTTGCACAACTGCCAGTATGTCGGCGGCAAAGATGTTAAGAAATATCCGATGGTGAGAACTAAATACTGTCAAGAACACGATTTGTTTATTGTGGGTTTGACGGCGACAAAAGTTGCGGGGCGGCCGTTTAGCGCCGTCAAAGTAGCGCAAGCAATTGATGGCAAATTAGTCCCAGTAGGAACCGTGGGAACCGGGTTTAGCGGGGAGGAAATGCAGGAAATTGCCCGACTCTACGAGGCTAACCCCAAAAGTGTCAAAATTAAAGTGCGATCGCAGGGTTTGACAGAAAGTGGCAAACTGTGGCACGCCCGATTTTTGGAGTTTTGTTAAATTTGTAGGGAAACGGCAGTGCCGTTTCCCAGCCGGGTATCCGATTATTAACCAATAGTGGCAAAGAAAAATATCGGTGAAAAAATCAATGTTTGTTAGCAAAAATAATTTCTACATCTCTCCAGAAGAGTACCTAGAGGGCGAACGAGTAAGCCCCATCAAACACGAATACAGACGCGGACACGTTTATGCAATGACAGGGGCAAAAAAACCTCATATTGTTATTTCAGTAAATTTAGCAAGTTTGCTTAACAATCATCTCCGCGAGAGTGCCTGCTTAGTTCTTTCATCAGATATAAAAGTCCGACTGGAAGAGGCGAATTGTTATTACTATCCTGATGTAGCGGTGACTTGCGACGAAAGAGATACAAGTTCAACCGAAGACTTCATTCTCTATCCATCTCTAATTATTGAGGTGCTATCTCCCTCAACTGCATCTTTTGACAGGGCAATAAATTTGTCGATTACCAAACTGCATCGAGTTTAGAAGAATACGTGTTAATCACTCAATCGGAAATCAAAATTGAATGTTTTAGACTCAATGCTGAGGGAAATTGGGTTTCTCAGACTTACCGACAAGGAGATAGAGTAGAATTGGTTAGTGCGAATTTTAGTTGTGCAATTAGCGAAATTTATCAAAAAGTACCCGGCATCATATTGTGATGTATGAAAAAAAACTTTCTTTGGTTCACAGTCAGGAATGCAAATCCTTCTTCTGAGGACTGAAGTCCTCACTAGGAATCGAAACGATAACTAACAAATAGAAAAAACAATGATTAAAATCTTACACCTTTCAGACATTCACATGGGCAGTGGCTTTTCTCACGGCCGGATTAATCCAGAAACCGGTTTAAATACGCGGCTGGAAGACTTCGCGGCGACGCTGAGTAAATGTATGGATAGAGCAATTTCTGAACCCGTAGATTTAGTCATATTCGGCGGCGATGCTTTCCCGGATTCGACGCCTCCACCGTTTGTCAAAGAGGCTTTTGCTTGCCAATTCAGCCGCTTGGTTGACGCGCAAATTCCGACGGTTTTGCTAGTAGGAAATCACGATCAGCATTCTCAGGGACAAGGTGGCGCGAGTTTGGGGATTTACCGGACTTTGGGAATACCTAAGTTTATTGTAGGCGATCGCCTGGACACTCACCTGATTCAAACCCGCAGCGGGCCGGTACAGGTGGTAACATTGCCTTGGTTGACTCGATCGACCTTAATGACACGTTCCGAGACTGAAAGCCTTTCTATGGGCGATGTTAACCAATTATTAACCGAAAAACTGACGATCGCAATGGAAGGCGAAATCCGCCGCCTCAACCCCGACATACCAACCGTACTTTTAGCGCACTTAATGGCAGATAAAGCAAGTCTGGGCGCCGAACGTTTTTTAGCAGTTGGCAAAGGTTTTAACATTCCCGTTTCCATGCTAACTCGCCCTTGTTTTGATTACGTTGCTCTCGGCCACGTACACAAACATCAAAATCTCAATGCTTCCAACAATCCGCCCGTAATTTATCCGGGAAGTATCGAACGAGTTGATTTTAGCGAAGAGAAAGAAGATAAAGGTTTTGTGTTAGTTAATTTGGAACGGGGGAAAGCAGAGTGGGAATTTTGCACTTTGCCAGTGCGGGTGTTTCAGACTATTAAAGTGAATGTTTCCGAATCGGAAAACCCGCAAGCCGAGTTAGTTAAAGCTATTGGGAAGAAGGAAATCCAAGACGCGGTGGTGAGATTAATTTACCAATTGCGATCGGAACAATTAGATTTAATCGACAACGGAGAATTGCACGCACTTCTGGGCGAAGCGCACAGCTACACAATTCAACCAGAATTAGTCAGTCAGCTAGCGAGGCCGCGGTTGCCAGAATTGAATACTAATAATAGTATAGAACCGTTAGAAGCTTTGAAAACTTATCTGGCAAGTCGCGAAGATTTGAAAGATGTTGCGGAGAGTATGTTGGAGGCGGCGCAGGGTTTGTTGGGCGATGCGGAGGAAGTTTTGGTCGAATTTTAGGTCAAGAATCGCGCATCTAACTACAGGATGATTTTGCTGCCAAATATTGTAGGGTGGGTATCCTGCCCGCCCTAAATATACTATTTAACTCCCAAAAATTTCGCCCACCGCCAACCGAGTTCCGTTGGCAAAATCTACCCCAGACTGCACCTTTTTCCCCGCTAACTGCACCTCCCGCAACAATAATAAACCATCACCGGTTTGGACGATCGCCCCCAAACCCTTCACAACCTTGACAACTTCCCCATTTGCGCCCGACAACTGGGCTAAAACAGGCCATTCGCGTTCCAAAACTCTCAAATCTGCTGGCATTTGCAGCCAATATTCCGGCCCGACGGGCACTGTCGCTATCACCTTCAGAGAATTGCCGCGAAAAGTCGTCGTGCAATCCGGGAAAAAGCCCCTAACTTGATTGTGAAGGTCGATCGCACTTTTCGACCAATCCAGCACATAATCCGCACTCTTAATCATCGGCGCATAAGTCGCCTCAGCATCATCTTGAACAACAGCTTCAATTTCCCCATCCCTCAATTTCACCAAAGTTTCTATCAACAAATCAGCCCCAACTTCCGCCAACCTATCCGCCAAAGAATCAGCATTATCCAACAGTGAAATACCAGCAAAAGCCTTCAATAGCATCGCCCCAGTATCCATCCCAGCATCCATCAGCATAGTAGTAATTCCTGTTGTCTTTTCCCCGTCAAAAAGACAGCGTTGAATCGGTGCTGCACCGCGATACTTCGGCAAAATTGAACCGTGAACGTTAACGCAAGCCAAACTAGGAATATCCAGAATTTCTTGAGAAAGAATTTGGCCATAAGCCACCACCACAAAAACATCCGCCTCCGCTTCCCGCAATTTGGCAATTGTTTCAGCATCTTTCTTGATTCGCTGCGGCTGCCAAACCGGGAGACTGTGATTTAAAGCCACATCTTTTACAGGTGAAGGCATCAATTGATTCCCCCTTCCCCGACGTTTATCCGGCTGAGTCACCACACCCACAACCTCAAATTCTGGGTGACTTAGCAAACTGGATAAAGTAGGAACAGCAAAATCGGGAGTGCCAAAAAAGACAATTTTCATAGATTGTTCGTTATTAGTAAGTAGTCCTCAGTCATTACTCATTAGCCATCAAGTAGGTGATGGCAAAAAACCATAGTATATTGTAGAGACTATTGAGCGCCTAGCAGCTATGATACAAGGGAGTTAGGAGTGTTTTCAGCCGCCGGGCTCATGTAATTTTTATTTTCTCAATTAAATAATAGTAGTTTGCTCCTAGATTATACACTTCGAGAAGAGTTCCGAGTTGTGCGATCGGCAAAAAGGATCTCGATTGATACTCAGGTGCAGCCAGACTCGAACGCTCAAAAGCAATGGGTTTGATAGACGCAACAACATTTACATCCCTTCTTCCCAAGTTAACTATAACTGTTCTACACTAATAATTATCATCTAATTTACCTTTGTCACTGCTAATCTCAATCTTATCATATCCCCTCGAACATGGAAAAACCGTCGAATCTCCTGCTTAAACTCAGCCGCAGCTTATTTGCCGACACCGCCGAACAAGAAAAGTTTATTCATGCCGTCACCAATCCCCAAGCTTTTAATCCTGCTATCTTGTGGGTGCAACCAAAACCAAAACAAAACCCATTTACTGTCGAAATTCCAGTTGCTTGGCAACCAGAATTTGTAGATAGACTGGCCTTAGAATCACAGCCGGGAAAACATTCCTTACATCAAGCAGGACATTATTACTGTCTAGACTTTTCCTCAATCTTCGCCGCCTCCACATTGTTAACAATACCCCCACCAATCAAACTAATCTTAGATATGTGCGCCCCCCCCGGAGGAAAAAGTATATTTGCCTGGAAAACATTAAACCCAAAATTGCTGTTGTGCAACGAAGTCATAGGCAAACGCATGGGAATGCTGATCTCTAATTTAAGACGCTGCCAAATTCGCCCATCCGCCGCCGCCAACGTCGATTCAAAAATACTTGCCGAAAAGATGCCACAAACGGCTAATTTAGTAATAGTAGATGCTCCTTGTACTGGTCAATCCCTCTTAGCAAAAGGAGAAAAAGCACCCGGCTGCTTTCATCATGTCACCATCAACACCAATGCCAACCGCCAAAAAAGAATTTTAGCCAATTCTGCTAAAATTGTAGCGTCGCAAGGTTATCTTGCATACATGACCTGCACTTATTCAACCGCAGAAAATGAACAAGTCAGCGAATGGCTGTTAAGTAAATTCCCCGAATTTCGGCCAGTCACTGTTCCTCATTTAGAAAAATATCGATCGCACCTGACAGAAATTCCTTGCTATCGGATGTGGCCGCAAGATAGACTAGGAGCAGGAGCTTTCACCGTTTTGTTTCAAAACACCTTGGATGGAGAGAGAAATCAGCTACCAGCAGATTTTCGAGATTTAGCTTTTTTTACGTACCTCTAACTATCCGCCTCCATCCGCGTTCATCGGCGCTTAAAAAAATATTCTTCCCTGAATCCACCTAAAAAATGATATTATCCAAATTATCTAAAGCAATTAAAAGGCCACTCAAACTAGCTGTCTGCATTTTACTTACCTTAAATCTGCTAATATTAAGCGGCTGTCAAAACACCACCACACCCGCGTCCAAAAACGCCCAACCAATAAAAATTACACTGTGGCACGGCATTAATCCCCCGCCCAATCGCGACGTATTTAAAACTCTCACTGACAAATTCA
The DNA here is from genome assembly GCF_036705485.1 of Microcoleus sp. AT9b-C3. NCBI lineage: Bacteria > Bacillati > Cyanobacteriota > Cyanophyceae > Oscillatoriales > Microcoleaceae > Microcoleus > Microcoleus sp. AT9b-C3. The sequence continues at coordinate 73,729 of NZ_JAUBUR010000022.1, forward strand.
ATAAAACACATCCCAACATCCAAGTAGAACCAGTTTACATCGGCCAGCCAGACCAACAATTGCCAAAAATACTAACAGCAATAGTTGGCAACGCACCGCCGGATTTGCTTTGGAATGCTGCCACAATTTCAGGAAAACTAGCAGAACTAAACGCAATTCAACCCTTAGAAAACTGGCTCGACAAATCGCCCCTAAAAGCCGAAATCTACCCGGCACTTTTCGAGTCAATGGAACTCGGCGGACACACTTGGTCAGTTCCCCTAGCGACAAATAACGTCGCCATCTTTTACCGTCCCAGCTTATTTGCAGCAGCAGGAATCAAAAAAGTGCCGCAGAATTGGGCGCAATTAAAGCAAGTAGCCCGATCGCTCACGCAAGACACCAACGGAGACGGCCGCACAGACCAACACGGCATAGTGCTCCCCCTAGGCAAAGGAGAATGGACAGTATTTACCTGGCTGCCATTCATGTTCAGCGCAGGCGGCGAACTCAAAGGCAAAATACCTCAAAGTCCTGTACCCCAAATAGATAATCCCGGTTCTCATGCCGCCTTAGAATTGTGGAGCGACTTGTTAAAAGAAGGTTCAGCAGTATTGTCAGCACCCGAACGCGGTTACGAACTCGACAACTTCATCGCCGGCAAAGTCGCCATGCAAATCACCGGGCCGTGGACGCTAGCACAGTTGCAGCAAAGCCCGATCGACTACGCAGCAATGCCTTTACCGATTCTCAAACGCCCCGCAGCCGTCGTGGGGGGTGAAAACCTATTTTTAATGAAAACCTCACCAGAACGAGAGCGAGCAGCCCTAGTATTCTTAGAATACGTTATAGGTGAAGAATTCCAAACAGCATGGGCATTGGGAACAGGTTATTTACCCATTAACTTAAAATCGAGACAGAGCCAAGCTTATCAAAGCTTTGTGGAAAAAAACCCTCTTTTACAAGTATTTTTAGAGCAAATGAACTCAGCCAGAGCGCGACCCATTATATCAGGTTACTCCCGCCTCTCAGAAAACCTCGGTCGCGCCATAGAGGCAACCCTTCTCGGTCGCAACCCCCAAGACGCCCTTAAAGAATCTCAAGAGCGTTTGGCACTAACCTTAGATATTGCAACAGCCAAAGAGAAATAGACAAGAATAAATATTTTTATTAGCTGGAAATTATCCGCTTTCACTGTCTTCGAGCCAAAGACTTAAAGCCTCGATTGATTGGTTGAAAATCTAGTGAAAATCACTATAGTCTGCACTTCTAATCAAAAACCGTGTTGCTTGCCTCAAAATCACCTAAAAGCAGAGATTTTACGTTGCTGTTATGGGTATTTTAGGTATTTTAGGTATTATTGAGCATGGTGCAAGATGTTAGGCTGAATTGAGTTACGATCGCCCGACACAAAAAGACACCCGCTCTCGCTCGGTAATAAATTTTTAACAAAAACCAAAAATTTACAAACCAATTGCTTAGCCATTAGAGATATATTTACAAAAAAGCCATACTCCCGAAATTCATGGGCAGATTTGATCGAACAAAAAAAACCCTCCCTCAACGGCACCACAAAAAGTTAGCTCAAAAGCTTCTCCCACTACCTACCACCCATGACCTACCATCACCTAATAGAAACATTTTCTCTACCCTCTGCCTGTCCCGTGCCGCCTACTGAGCCCCCAACAACCGTCCACCTTTTCCCCGAACGACAATGCAGACAAAGTTCCTTAACGCAATCAAAGGACATTCCTGGCGGTACTTCCTCGCAGTAGGCGCGATCGCCCTGGTCTACTATTGGGCGTCGAAATTCGCAGTTTCCACCCTCACCCTCAGTTCAGAAATTTACCCGATGTGGCCAGCAGCAGGAATTGCCCAAGTCGCCCTGCTGCTGTTCGGGCGGCAACTGTGGCCGGGAATCGCGATCGGAGGCTTCCTGTTCAGCATGAGCGTACCGACGGCCAACATCGGCACGGCATTAATCTCGGCAGGTGCCAGAACCCTGCAAGCGTGGACAGGAACTTATCTGCTACAGCGCATGAACTTTAGCGCCAGGCTCGATCGGCTCAAAGACGTTTTAGGAATAGTCGGACTAGCAGCCTTGGGCTCTACCCTGATCAACTCCACCATCGGCAGCATCGTCGTATGCCTGACCGGTTTATCTAGCTGGAGCAATTTTGGCACGATTTGGGGGACTTGGTGGGTGGGAGACGCTATGGGAATTCTACTCGTCGCCCCGCTGCTGCTGACGTGGCAACAATTGCCCAAAGTCCCCAGCCATCGTCGCAAACAGATAGTTGAACGAGCGATTTGGCTGCTGCTGCTACTAGCCGTCGGGTGGCTCGTCTTTTGCTCCCGCACCCGCGCCGCCTACGCCCGCTATCCCCTCGAATACTTACCATTTCCCCTAGTAGTTTGGGCTGCCTTTCGATTCGGTCAGCGCTACACCGCCCTCTCCAACTTCATCCTCTGCGGCTTCGCCATCTGGGGCATAGCCCGAGGTAGCGGCCCCTTCCTCAAACACGCCAGCAGTATCCCCCAAGCACTGTTATCCCTGCAAGCCTTCATCGCCGTCATCGCCGTCACCGGCTTAGTCTTAGCTGCCACCGTCGCCGAACGCCACCAAGCAGAAGCCTCCCTGCGCGCCAGCGAAGCCAGCCTCGCTAACGCCCAGCGCATCGCCCAGCTAGGCAACTGGGACTTGGACCGCAACGCCCAGCAATTGCGGTGGTCAGAGGAAATTTACCGCATCCTGGGACAGCAACCGGGAAGTTTTGAACCCAGCCTGGAAGCCTTCTTGGAATACGTGCACCCTGAAGACAGAGAATTAGTCAAAACCTCGATCGAAGCCGCTTTATTTCAGCAACAGCCTTACAGCATCGACTACAGGCTTATACTCCCCGACGGCAGCAACCGCACAGTCTACGAACAAGCCGCCGTCACCTCCCTCTACATCACCAGCACCGTCCAAGACATCACAGACAGAAAGCAAGCCGAAGCCGCCCTGCGTTCTTCAGAAGAAAGATTTTCCAAGGCCTTTCACGCCTCCCCAGTCGGGATCAGCATCTGCACCCTCACAGATGGATGCTTCCTCGATGCCAACGAAAGCTTTTTGCGCTCATTAGGCTGGCTGCGGCACGAATTTATCGGCCGCACCGCCAACGACTTAGGAATATTCGTCAATTCAGAAGACGGGGGGCGGCTCGCCCAGATTTTGCAATCACAAAATTCGATCAGCAACCAAGAAATCAAAATTCGCACCAAAGCCGGCGAAGTGCGCGACTGGCTGCTGTCAGTGGAACTCATCCACCTCGGCAGCACTCAGTGCGTTTTAATCATGACCACCGACATCACCGAACGCTTGCGTTCCGAAGAATTCCGCCGGGCCGCATTAGCCGCCGAAGCTGCAAATAGATCCAAAAGCATTTTTCTCGCCAACATGAGTCACGAACTCAGAACCCCCCTCAACGCCATCATCGGCTACAGCGAGATCCTGCAAGAAGACGCGCGAGACCTTGGTGCCGAAGAGTTCATCGACGACCTCCAGAGAATTAACACGGCCGGCCAACATCTACTAGCGCTGATTAAAGATATTCTCGACTTGACCAAAATAGAAGCAGGCCGCATCGACTTCGACCTCGAAACCTTCACCATTTCAACTCTGGTTGAGGAAGTAGTTGCCACGATCAAGCCGACGGCAGACAAAAATAGCAATATCATAGAAATACAATGCCCCGAGGATATTGGCTCGATGCAGACCGACTTGACTAAACTCCGGCAGTCTCTGCTCAACCTCCTCAGCAATGCCGCGAAATTTACTTGCTCCGGCGCGATTACCTTCGCCGTTACCCGATCCGTCGAAATCCCCGCCGACGCTGCAAACAAAGGCAAAAAACTTGGAGCGTATAGAGGAGGTGGCCAAGCTGAAAATAGCTTGTCTCTATTATCTTCCGCTCAAGATTGGATCATTTTTACGGTTAAAGATACCGGCATTGGCATGAGTCCCGAACAGTTAGCCAGAATCTTTGAGCCTTTCACGCAAGCCGATTCTTCAACTACTAAGAAGTACGGCGGCACTGGTTTGGGGCTGACGATTACTAAGAAATTCTGCGAAATGATGGGCGGAGACATTTCTGCCTTAAGCGAGGTGGACAAAGGTTCTACTTTTACAATTCGGCTGCCAGCTATTTTCACCGACCTTTCAATCTCAACCGAAAAGTCTGACGAATAATATTCTTTGGACACTTCTTTTCGCTTCCTGCCAATTTTCTTTTCCTCCGCTAGTTGCTGATTATTGCACGAGCCGTTAGGGAGATATTGCACATAATTTATCACATTATAAACTCAGTTATTTTACTAGGTTTTTCTAAAATAGAGTAAGATTAAATGAGTCGTAAATAAAATTTTTACACCCCCCTAACTCTCCCCGCACCCGCTCTGAGGGAGTAATAAATTACCACACAATTTAGAATTGCTATAGAGGTAGAAGATTAGGGGGGGTTAGATCACCCTAATTAATTTATGAGTAAATACGAAAACTGCTGAAATCGTTTCTCCTGGCATGGGAATAAGAAATTTTCCTGTCCAGTACCCGCGCCCGCGAGCGTTTTTTGGCTGCCACCTAGTTTTTGAGGCTAAGGTCACTTGATTAATACTCCGAACAGTTTTTCTATGACCCACTGGCTGATTATCGCTTGACTTTGATGGGATCATCTCAATGAAAGCAGCAAAGCCCAAAATTGGAGTCAGGAGTCAGGAGTCAGGAGCCAGGAGAAAAGAGGAAGAAGGAAGAAGGAAGGAGCCAGAAGAAGTATTTTTACAAATAGTTTTTACAAATATGAGATGCTCCCGACTTTGATCGACTGTGGATAATTAAATCAATCTCATCTCCACCCGTGGCTTGCATTTAATTCGATTTTTTTATGCTCGTTGCCCCGCGTAAGCGTGTAGTATCGTTACCAAAACTTTCCTGAGTATTGACTTGATAAGATGATATTATTATTTTTGAGCGTGCTGCCGACATTCAGAGGATTAATTGGTTGACAAGCCTTAAAAGTTCTGAGAATTAATAGAATTAGCGCAGTTTGAAAGATGTGGGAGAGGAGACATGATCCCTCGGCTTATCAATAAAACCTGTGATAGACTTCGATCGCGTAGTTGTCCCCTAACGGTATACCTACGTATATATACTATTAATTAAAAAGATATACTGTAGAAAGTTGCCTACAAAGCGCCAGAAAATATGCACCCCCACCTCCAGCGCCAACTCGAACACCTGGGTTTAGTCGGCGAGTCTCCTCCTCCCACTGCTGAGCAGTGGCAGCTTTTATTAGAGCAGGTAAGTTGTAGCTATGACCGAGTTCAGAGTCAACAAGAACTTCAGCAGGAAGATTGTTGTAACTTGGAGACGGTGGCATTAAAGGATTTAACTGACTCGCCCCAGTCCCCTCAAGACTCTCCAACCGCTTCAGAATTCGATCGACTGCGGGCGAGTGTCAACAGTTTGGGGGCGGGATTGTGTATCCTTGACGCGAAGGGCTGTGTAATCTCGGTGAATGCAGAGGCAGAACGCTTGCTGGGGTGGCGAGAATCGGAACTTGCAGGCGTTTCCCTGCTAGATCGCATCGGGAAGCAAAAGAAAGGCAACAAATCCCAAGTTTTGACGGCTCCGAAACAGTCGCCCAGCAAGAGTGAAGATAGGCCGATCGCACCTACACTAGATTTACAAGAGGCGATCGCTTCCAGTCAACCTTGCAACAACTGGGACGACGAGTTTTTGTGTCGCGACGGCAAGATTTTACCCGTTTCCTATTTTTTCCATCCCGCAGTTGAGGGCAGCGAAATATCAGTTTTGGTGTTTTTTGACATTTTTGAGATTAGAGAACACAAGCAATCGCTCTCGATACTGCAAGCAGTTCTAAAATCTACAGATGCAGGAATTCTGGCGGTTGACAGAAACGGCAATATATGTAATTATAATCAGAAATTTCTAGAGATGTGGGGTTTGTCCGCCAGCCAAGGAAAGTTGAGCCGATCGACCTTGGGCACACTCAAAAATACGCTCAAAACAGGATTCCCCTTCGACAGGGAACAATTAAAATACCCGCAAAGATTTCTCGAAAACGTGATTAAAGTGTCGGCAGATTCAGATACTCAAATCAGCGAATTATTAGAATTTAAAGACGGAAAAATTCTTGAATTAAATTCGTTGCCATCAAAAGTAGGAGCGAAAACAGTCGGTAGAGTCTGGAGCTTTCGAGACGTTACCGAACTCAAAAAACTAGAACAATCTTTGCAGTATCGAATAGAATTCGCTCAGTTGATTGCCGGTTTGTCAACCCATTTCATCACCCAGCCCTTATCAGAAATAGACAAAGGCATCGCTCAAACCCTGGAAGCGATAGCCACCTTGAGCGGGTTTGACCGCAGTTACATCTACCTGTTATCAGAAGACAAAACCCGCGCCGACAAAACCTACGAGTGGTGCGGCGAAAGCATTTTGGCAGTCAAAGACAGCACCGACAAACAAATAGACATCGCACAAATCCCTTGGATCGCAGAAAAACTCGATCGCGCGGAATGCCTTTATATTCCAGAAATCGGCGAACTCCCGCCCCCAGCAATCGCCGAAATAGCGTATTTTATCGATCAAAATTCAACCGAATTCCATACAGACTCCCCATCCCAAACAGTCAATCAAACAGAAACGACCTCAATACCTTCGATTGGCGCTTCCCTCAATAATTTACAATTTAAAAAACAGCTAAGAAATATTCAATCGCTGATAATTATTCCCCTAATTTGTAGTAAAAACCTAGTAGGATTTCTCGGATTCGATGGCTTAAAGCAAACAGCAAGTCGAGCAACCGAAATATCCACACAGCTAAAAATGGTAGGAGAAATGCTCGCCAATGTCCTAGAGCGCAAGCGAGCAGAAGCAGCATTGAGACAATCAGAAACAAAATACCGCAGCATCTTTGAAAACGCAGTCGAAGGAATATTCCAGACAACGCCGACCGGGCACTACCTCAGCGGCAATCGCGCACTAGCTAGAATTTACGGCTACGAATCCTGTACCCAAATGCTTGCCGAACTCACCGATATAAACTGTCAATTTTACGTTAACCCCAATCGGCGCGCCGAGTTTATGGCCCAATTGCGCGCGCGCCACCAAGTGTCAAAATTTGAATCCCAAGTATACCGCCGAGACGGTAGCACGATTTGGATTTCCGAAAACGCGCGCAGCATCTGCGACGAAAACGGCAGCGTTTTGTACTACGAAGGCACAGTCCAAGACATCACCGATCGCAAACAGGCAGAATCCGCCATGCAGTTGGCCCTAGAAGCAGCAGAATCAGCAAACCGGGCAAAAAGCACATTTCTCGCCAACATGAGCCACGAACTTCGCACACCACTCAACGCCATCATCGGCTACAGCGAAATGCTTCAAGAAGAAGCCGAAGAATTGGGGAGTTGCGAATCCGTCCCCGACCTAGAAAAAATCTGCAGCGCCGGCAAACATCTGCTGTCCCTGATTGACGACATCCTAGATATTTCTAAAATTGAAGCAGGCCGAATGGATCTCTACCTAGAAAGCTTCGACATCCATAACTTAATTGAAAGTGCTGTTGCCACGGCCAGGCCACTGGTCGAGAAAAACGGTAATACCCTAGAAGTGTACTGTCCAGACAACCTCGACACCATGCACGCGGACATGACAAAAGTGCGGCAAGTGCTGCTTAACTTGCTCAGCAACGCTGCCAAGTTCACAAAAAACGGGAGAATTGCGATCGGAGTGGAAAGAATTGAAAATGAACAATTAAAAATGAAAAATCAAGAGGAATCTTCCCAAATTTTAATTTCCAACTCCGAATTTTTAAGTTTCCGCGTCGCCGACACCGGCATCGGCATGACACAAGAGCAATTGGAGCGAGTTTTCCAACCTTTCACCCAAGCGGATGCCTCGACTACCCGCGAGTATGGTGGCACCGGTTTGGGACTAGCAATCAGCCAGCGCTTCTGTCAGATGATGGGCGGCAGCATTGAGGTCAGCAGCACCTTGGGCGCAGGCACCACTTTCACCGTGCTCTTGCCCAAAGCGATCAAACAGCCGGAAATCCCCAACAAAGTCCACGACAGCACTAGCCCTCCGCACGCCCCCGCTGTGGGCACGGTGCTGGTAGTGGACGACGACCCAATATCGCGGGATTTAATTCAGCGCACCCTCAGTCGCCAAGGACTGCACATAGAAGTCGCCGGCAGTGGCGAGCAAGCTCTCCGGCTCGCTAAGCAACTACGGCCAGACGCCATTACCCTGGACGTGATCATGCCCGGAATGGACGGCTGGGCGGTACTCTCAGCGCTGAAGGCCGATCCTGACCTTGCCGAAATTCCCGTAATCCTGCTATCCTTTGTGGGCAACAAAAGCCTCGGCTTTGCATTGGGTGCCTCGGACTACCTCACCAAACCAGTGGACGGCAAACGGCTGGCTGCCTTGTTGAACAAGTACCGACGCGACCAAGACGGCGTTGCAAGTAACAATTTGACCTGTCAGATTCTAATTGTGGAAGATGACGTTGCCACGCGCGAAATACTGCGATGCGTACTAGAAACACAAGGCTGGGCAGTAACGGAAGCTGACAGCGGACGCGCTGCTCTCGATCGGCTAAAAGTTGCTCGCCCGCACCTGATATTACTGGATTTGATGTTGCCAGAAATGGATGGTTTTGAGTTGATCGGTGAACTTCGCAAATCCCATTCGGAAGATCCTATACCGATTGTTGTGATCACGGGGAAAAACTTGACACCGGCCGAAAGCCAGCAACTAAACGGCTACGTGGAGCGGGTGCTACAAAAGGGAGTCTACAGTTGCGATACTTTGTTGCGCGATGTTCGCTCTATAGTCAATGACAGGTTCGATCGCAGGTACGACTCGAAAGGCAAGGAGAACACCAATGGCTAAAATCCTGTTGGTCGAAGATAACGAAATGAACAGGGATATGCTTTCTAGGCGTCTGGCCCGCAAGGGACACGAGGTCTTTATTGCTGTTGACGGTGCTGAGGGAGTGTCGATGGCGCTCGCGAAAGTACCGGATTTGATTCTGATGGATATGAGTTTGCCGGTTCTCGACGGGTGGCAAGCAACGCAGCAAATTAAGGCGGCTCCTGAAACTAGCAGGATTCCGGTGATTGCGCTGACGGCTCACGCAATGGCGGGCGATCGTGAAAAGTGTCTGGCCGCCGGCTGCAATGACTACGACACCAAACCGGTGGAGTTTCCCCGACTTTTAGGTAAAATTGAAACGCTTCTCAAAGAGGCCCTGACATGAAAGGTGATGAGGGCAGCGTGCTGGTTGTTGACGACAATGAGGTAAACCGCGATTTGCTGGCCCGCCGACTTCAGCGTCAAGGCCATTTGGTGACTGTTGCTGAAGATGGTCTGCAAGCTCTGGAAATGTTGCGAACAGAGCCTTTTGATTTGGTTCTCCTCGACATTATGATGCCGCAAATGAACGGCTATCAAGTGCTCGAAAGTCTGAAGGCGGACGAGAATTTGCGCTACATCCCGGTGATTATGATTTCGGCGGTGGACGATATCGACAGTATTGTCCGGTGTATAGAGTTGGGGGCGGAGGATTATCTTTCTAAACCGTTCAATCCGGTATTGCTCAAGGCTCGGATTAGCGCTTGTTTGGAAAAGAAGCGACTGCGGGATAAGGAACAGGCGTATTTACATGAGTTGGCTCAGGAAAAGGAAAAGTCCGAGCGTTTGCTGTTAAATATTTTACCGAAGGCGATCGCGCAGCGCCTGAAACACGGGGAAATTACGATCGCAGACAGTTTCGCTGAGGTAACAGTGATGTTTGCCGATTTGGTCGGTTTTACTAAGCTTTCGTCTCATTTATCGCCGGCCCAATTGGTGGAGTTGCTCAACGAGATTTTTTCGGCTTTTGACGAGTTGGCCGAGCGCTACGGACTTGAGAAAATTAAGACGATCGGCGATGCTTATATGGTGGTTGGCGGTTTGCCGACGCCCAGCGACGACCACGCCGAGTCGATCGCCGAAATGGCGCTGGAAATTCAAGCAGCAATGACTAAGATTCGTACCAAGGGAGGTCAGCCGCTCAACATTCGCATTGGCATCCACACAGGTCCGGTAGAAGCTGGGGTAATCGGTACTAAAAAATTTACTTACGATTTGTGGGGAGATACGGTAAATACAGCTTCCCGGATGGAATCTCAAGGCGTCCCCGGCAGCATTCAGGTGACAGTTGCTACCTACGAACGCCTGCGGGGTAAGTACGTTTTTGAGGAGCGCGGCGTGATTCCAGTGAAGGGGAAAGGCGATATGATGACTTATCTGCTTGTGGCCCGAAACGCCTCATGACAAATGACCAAATGACCAATTACCAAATTGACAAATGAGCGTAAATTCTAACCTTTTAATGTACGCCCAATGGGCGGGAATTCTGACAGTAGCTTTAGCTATTCTAACAGTTATAGCATTTATCTTCAAATGGGGTTTTCGCTTCCGATTGGTAGGAGTGACAAGCTTTATGGGCGTGATTGCTGCGAGTATATTCGGTCTGGGTTTGGGACTGTTTTCCCGTACAGAAATTCCGGGTGCGGTTCGCTATTCTTTAGTTTACGATACAGGCGGCGCTCAAACAGTAGTTACTGTGCCACCTACGATCACCGAATCGGAATTAGAAGCAACGATGCGGCAAGCGGCTGCGGATTTGTACTCTCCAGGGCGCTCTGGGCGGGGTAGAGACTACATGACAATCCGGGTTCGTACAGTTGTACATCCTGAACCAGGGCTGTCGCAGCCGCTGTTTTTGGGCGAAGTGAGGCGATCGCTGGCGACTCGTGATGATGACAAAATGGCGATCGAAATCTTCCCCGAAAAAGTTGCCATTCTGAAAAAATATCAAGCTTAAAAATAGGGTGCAGCAGCATTCTTAGGACTTACGCATAGGAGTTCAGAAACCGGGTTTTTTACCAAAATTATTCGTTGTAACCCGCAGATTCGGTAAAAAACCCGGTTTCTTTGGTCGTAGTGCGTAAATGCTGAAAAATAATTGGGAATCGCTACTACACAAACAAATTCCGCGCAACGCGAGACTAAGAAACTAATCGTTTCCAAGCAAAGCCTGGTAACGCAGAACCGGATGATATGGCTGCAACTTTAGGGATTATTTAAAAAATGTTTGCAACCACCCAACAAAAATTTAATTTTAACGAATTTCTTGCCATTTTCCCGGAAGATAGTCTTTAAGAATTGGTGAATGGAGAGATTGTCAAAATAGCAATTACCACAAATCATGATGATATTGGTGAATTTACAGACAGACACTTTTATCAAGATATCTATCGCCTGAAACTCAACTATGTAGTAAAACGAGGTCTCACCATCAAAACTACCACAAAAGAAGGTACGGAACAAGGGCGAGTTCCTGATGTCAGTGTTATCGATCGCACTTGGTGGCGTGCTGAACGCAAAGCTTATGCCGCACTGGAATCGCCGATTCAGTTAGCTGTCGAGGTAGTATCAACTAATTGGGAAGATGATTATGTTGATAAGCTAGATGAATATGAACGCTTGGGCATTGCTGAATACTGGATTATTGATTATTTAGCAATTGGAAAAAGAGAGTATTTGGGAAACCCGAAAATTCCGACGGTATTTGTTTTTTCGCTAAATAATGAAGGCAAATATCAGGACACTCAGTTTAAAGATAACGAACAAATTGTTTCACCCACTTTTCCAGAATTAGTGCTGACGGCGGATCGGCTATTATTAGCTTAGCAGTAGAGTGTGTCGCCATGAAAAATTCTTAACTAAATTTCGACAATCTCATAGCAGGGCACCTGATAAAATAGTAATTGTAAGGTGCGTCATAGTCGAATATTTTAACCACTTACTCAAGGATTTCTCCATGATGCACCCTACGGTTATACTTGGAAAAATGAAAGTTTGATGAAGAGGAATAAATGATGAATATCGAAAACAAACAAACTTTAAATGCCCAACAAAACCCGGAACTGGCGATCATTCAAATTTTGATTAATCTTGATGGACAAACGCCCGAACAAAAAGCCGAATTGTTTTTTTTACAAGGTGTATCATATGAATCTGCTCAAGAATATACAGAGGCTATAGCCTCCTACGAAAAAGCTTTAGAAATCAAACCAAATTATCACGAAGCCAGGAACTATCGGGGCGTTGCACTGGTTAATTTAGGCAGATTTTCAGAAGCGATAGCCGACTACGACAAAGCCTTAGAAATCAAACCAACTTATCACGAGGCATGGCATAATCGGGGCAATGCACTGCTTAATTTAGGCAGATTTTCAGAAGCCATAGCCGACTACGACAAAGCCTTAGAAATCAAACCAGCTAAACACGAATCCTGGTACAATCGGGGCATTGCACTGGATGATTTAGGCAGATTTGAAGAGGAGGTAGCATCCTACGACAAAGCCTTAGAGTTCAAACCAAATTATCACGAAGCCTGGAACAATCGGGGCAATGCACTGGTTTATTTAGGCAGATTTTCAGAAGCGATAGCCGACTACGACAAAGCCTTAGAGTTCAAACCAAATTATCACGAAGCCTGGCACAATCGGGGCGTTGCACTGGGTAATTTAGGCAGATTTTCAGAAGCTATCGCCGACTACGACAAAGCCTTAGAAATCAAACCAGATTATCACGCAGCATTTTATAATAAAGCTTGCTGCTATGCCTTACAGAGTCAGATTGACCAAGCGATTCAGAATTTGCAGCAAGCCATCAATATGAATCCTGACGAATACCGAGAACTGGCAAAAACTGACTCAGTTTTTGACAGCATTCGATCGCATACTCGGTTTCAAGCCTTGATTCAAGAATAGGGATTTGCCCTTGGGCGGGGCGGGTTTATGAGATTGTTGGTTTTAGGCAATTATTGTTGGTAAAACCCGCCGCTATAGCATCAAAAACACTTTTCAACGAAGCTAATGGACACGATATAATAGGAGAATTAATAGCGAGGTAAAAGATGAGTCAACTAAATGTCAATCTAACCAATGACAGATTTCCCGAACTCATCGCCCATGTCGAGGATACTGGAGAACGAATTGTCATAGAACAGGAAGGAAGGGCGATCGCTGCTATCATTACTTATGCAGACCTGAAGCGACTGGAAGCCCTAGAAGCTGCCCTAATTAACAAAGCAAAACTAGAAGAATATGAATGGCTAAAAGCTGCGATCCGCAATCGGGCTTTTGATTCTCTGAGAGACTCAGCGGAAGATATCTACACTTTAGCTGATGGCTTGCCATTCCACGACCCTGAATGGATTAAAACAGTAGCAATCGAGCCTCATTTTGGTTCGATCCTAGACCCCGAAGAAGACATTTATACCATAGCTGACGGTAAACCATTCCATGACGAAGGGTAAGATTTTCCTAGTAGCGTTTCCCTATGATGATTTATCGGCAAACAAACTGCGTCCAGCAGCTTGTTTGACTAACCCTTTGGGAGCGCGGCGTCATGTTATTCTTGCTTATATTACAAGTCGCTTGCCAACAAATCTACTGGAAACAGATATCGTATTAGATGCTTCTCATCTCGACTTTCAGGCTTCAGGGCTGCGGGTGCCATCTACTATCAGGCTGCATCAACTGGTAACTGTTTCTACAGTGGTTGTTCAGCGTGAGTTAGGTGAATTGTCATCAGATACACAGGATCAAATTGCTGAAAAGCTCTACAATTTGCTAAGTCAGTGATCGCCGATAGGTGAAACTTATATCAGGACTTATGCAACTTTTAAATTTTTACACTACCCGTAGCAATAAGGGCCACAATGCACTACAAATAGGGTGGATGTGTAAGTTCTGTTAGATATTGGATGAGGTTTGTCACACCTCAGTACGATCGCCCTTTCCTCTTTTATACGCAGTCATAGAAAAAAATAGTATTAATCTATACCTACAAATCCCAGCTCTAGAATTATAATGAAAAAAATTGAAAAAGCTCCCAAATTCCTGTAAAATTGCCCTAAATAACCAAAGAGTCGCGATCGAAAGCACTCACAGGCGAAAAAGATCGCATATAAAAAAGAAAAGAATCAATTAGACAGAAAATAAAGAGGTGAAACCCCTTGCAAAAATTAGCCAGCATAGAAAAGCCGATCGACTCAGGGGAAAAATCCATAGCAGTCAACACCCAAAAGGCTCAAACATTTTACGATCGCGGCAACGCCCTAGAAGCAATGGGACGATTCCAAGCTGCGATCGAATCTTGGGAAGAAGCGATCGAACTTGAACCAAAATTTTATGAAGCCTGGTACAACCAAGGCGTAGCCCTCAAAAAAATGGGCCAGCTAGAAGAAGCGATCGCAGCCTACAACAAATCCCTACAAATCAAACCCAACAATCCCGAAGCGTGGTATAATCGCGCCAACGTTTTGCGGAAGCTCAACAGACTCTCAGAAGCGATCGCATCCTACGAAAAGGCGATCGCACTCAACCCCAGCTACCCGGAAGCTTGGACGAACCGCGGCAACAGCCTCGTCAGCTTAGAAAAATTGTCAGAAGCGATCGACTCCTACGACAAAGCCATAGCCATCAAACCAGACTACTGCGAAGCTTGGTACAACAAAGCATTTGCCCTGAGAAAATCCGACCAAAATACAGCGGCGATCGCCTCCTTCGACAAAGCGATCGAACTCAAACCCGACTTGCATCAAGCCTGGTACAACCGCGGCTTAGCCCTAGCCGATGAAAAACTCTACCCGGAAGCCGTCGCCTCCTACGACAAAACCCTGCAACTGCGGCCGAATTCCGCCGAAGCCTGGAACAAACGCGGCACGGCGATCGCCCAAATGGGAGAATTTGAAGAAGCGATCGCATCCTGGGACAAAGGCCTCGCACTCAAGCCCAACGACAGCGAAACCTTTTACAACCGCGGCTTAGCCTTCGCCAACTTACAGCGCTTTGAAGAAGCAATAGCCTCTTGGGACAAAACCCTAGAGTTGCAGCCAGACAACATCGAAGCCTGGTACAACCGCGCCATCGCCCTCAAAAAAATTCAACGATTTACCGACGCGATCGCCTCCTACGATAAAATCATCGCACTCAAACCCGACGAGCCCAACCTGTACTATCAAAAAGCTTGCGTGTACGCCCTGGAAAAACAAGCAGGCGAGCTCACAAACAGCCCCGAACTTGTAGCCACCAGCATCCGGCTGGCGATCGAAAACTTATCCAAGGCGATCGAACTCAATCCGCATAAATACCGGAAATTGTGCAAAAATGACTCTAAATTGCGTACAATACGGGAAGAAGTGCGGTTTTTAGCTTGATTTCAGGGTAGCTATGATTGATGGAGACGGATGCCGCACTGCAACCTTTGTAGGCAAAACAGCACCATAAACCCCAATCATGCAAACCCTAGACAAAACTCAAGCAAAATTCGCTCAACTGGCAGCCCACCTCAGAGAAGTTAACGACATCGAATCAGCCTCGTCGCTGCTGCATTGGGATCAATCAACTTATATGCCGGCCAAAGGTGCAAATGCCAGAGGCCGCCAGTTGGCTACTCTCAAACAAATATCCCACGAAAAATTTACAGATCCAAAAATAGGTGAACTCCTAGAAGACTTGCGTTTCTATGAACAAACCCTCCCCTACGACTCCACCGCAGCCAGCCTGATCCGCATAGCCCGCAGAGACTACGATCGCGCCTCCAGAGTCCCCGCAACCTTCATGTCAGCACTCTGCCGCCACCAAGCCGACAGCTACGAAGCTTGGGCAGCAGCCAGGGCAGCGAACAACTTCGCAGCCGTCGAGCCGTATCTCGAAAAAACCCTAGAATTAAGCAGGCAATACGCTGACTTTTTCCCTGGCTACGAACACATCGCCGATCCTTTGATCGATCGTAGCGACTACGGCATGAAAGTATCTCTACTGCGCCCGCTTTTCGCCAAGCTGCGTCAAGAATTAGTGCCGATAGTCGAAGCCATCACCTCGCAGCCTCCCGCCGACGACTCCTGCTTGCACCAAGACTTCCCCGAATTGCAACAACTAGAATTCACTCGCAAAGTTGTAGAACGCATGGGGTTCGACTTCCAACGGGGACGGCAAGACACCACCCTGCACCCGTTCATGACCAATTTCTCCATAGACGACGTGCGAATTACCACCCGCGTCTATGAAGACCACTTGGATCAAGCACTGTTCAGCAGCATCCACGAAGCCGGACACGCCCTCTACGAACTCGGAAATTCCCCGGAATTTGAAGGCACGCTGCTTGCAGGCGGCATTTCCTCCGGCGTGCACGAAAGTCAGTCGCGACTTTGGGAAAATTTGGTCGGGCGCAGCCGCGGTTTTTGGGAATGTTTTTACCCGCAACTCCAAGGCATATTTTTGCGACAGTTGGGACACGTATCCACTGACGCATTTTACCGGGCAATTAACAAAGTCTCGCGATCGCTCATCCGCACCGACGCCGACGAAGTAACCTACAACCTCCACGTCGCCATCCGCTTTGACCTGGAATTGGCAATGGTAGAAGGAAAACTAGCAGTGCGAGACCTCCCCGAAGCCTGGAACGAACGTTATAGAACTGACCTCGGCGTTGTCCCCCCCACCGACAGTGAAGGCGCGATGCAAGATGTTCACTGGTATGTTGGTACGATCGGCGGAATGTTCCAAGGTTACACCCTCGGCAACTTGATGAGCGCCCAATTCTACGAAACAGCAGTAAAAATCAATCCTGAAATTCCCGTAGAAATAGAAAGGGGCAATTTTACCGTACTCCACGACTGGCTAAAACAAAACATCTACCAGCACGGCCGCAAATACACTGCTGTCGAATTGATCGATCGTGTTACGGGTTCACCTTTAACTATCGATCCATTTATTCGCTACATTCGCCACAAATACGGGGAGTTTTATGTCATTTGAGGGATAGCAACTTAACTTTGCAGACTTTAAAATGACAAAAAAAGTAGCCGCTTAAAATAAAGGGCGATACTGTTTGAGTATCGCCTCATTTCACAGCGGAAATCAAAAGTCTTAAATAAGGGAGTATGTATGTCTGAACTCTTTCAGGCTGTGATCGCCAGCGAAGAAAAAACCGACTTGCGTCAGTTTACCAGCGAGTTGCGGGTTTTGGGGAATAAATATTTACTGCGAAACGACATAGTTAACGCTTTTGCCGCCTACTGCACCAAATACGAAAAGCCCGAACAGTTCCATCAATCTTCTCTTTTAAGCAAACTGATTTACTACGTTCAGGAAATTATTCTCGAAGATGGCAGCTTTTGCGTCTTGCTGCGACCAAAAATTGCTAGTATGGAAATAGTGCGAGTTGCAGACGACTTGACTGTTGAGCAGATGACAGTCCAAGAATTGCTCGATGTGCGCGATCGCTACGTCAACCACTTTCACCCCCAAGAAGGCGACATCCTCGAACTAGATTTCGGCCCTTTTTACGATTATTCCCCCACAATTCGCGACCCCAAAAACATCGGCAAGGGAGTGCAATTCCTCAACCGATTCCTTTCCAGCAAACTGTTTCAAGACGCCAGACAGTGGCAGGAAAGTCTATTTAATTTTTTGCGAATTCACCGCTACAACGGCGTACAATTACTAATTAACGATCGCATAAAATCCCAAGAACAACTTTCCGAACAAGTTAAAAAAGCCCTCACCTTCGTCAGCGATCTTTCGGAAGAAGAACCCTACGAAAGATTTCGACTGGTGCTGCAATTGATGGGTTTCGAGGCAGGTTGGGGCAATACCGCCGCCCGCGTACAAGAAACCCTAGGAATTCTTGACGAATTAATTGATTCCCCCGATCCGCAAACCCTAGAAGCATTTATTTCTCGCATCCCCATGATTTTCAAAATTGTCCTAGTTTCTCCTCACGGCTGGTTCGGCCAAGAAGGAGTTTTGGGGCGGCCGGATACGGGAGGTCAGGTAGTTTATGTCCTCGATCAAGCCAAGAGTTTAGAGAAACAACTGCAAGAAGACATTCATCTTGCCGGTCTCGATAGTTTAGGAGTCAAACCTAAAGTAATTATTCTCACCCGGTTAATTCCTAACAGCGACGGTACGCGCTGCAACGAACGTTTGGAAAAAGTTCATGCCACAGAAAATGCTTGGATTTTGCGGGTTCCCTTCCGGGAGTTCAATCCCAAACTGACTCAAAATTGGATTTCTAGATTCGAGATTTGGCCTTATTTGGAAACTTACGCGATCGATTCAGAAAAAGAACTATTGGCTGAGTTTCAGGGCAAGCCCGACTTAATTGTGGGTAACTATTCCGATGGGAACTTGGTAGCATTTTTGCTGTCTAGAAAACTCAAAACTACTCAGTGCAATATTGCCCATGCGCTGGAAAAATCTAAATATTTGTTCAGCAATCTCTACTGGCAAGAATCAGAGGAAAAATACCATTTTTCGCTGCAATTTACGGCCGATATAATTGCCATGAATGCAGCTAATTGTATTGTCAGCAGCACCTATCAAGAGATTGTGGGCCAACCCGATAGTGTCGGGCAGTACGAATCTTACCATTGTTTTACGATGCCGGATTTGTACCACGTTGTGAACGGGATTGAACTGTTCAGCCCTAAATTCAACGTCGTGCCGCCGGGAGTTAACGAAAGTGTCTACTTTCCCTACACGCGGATCGAAGACCGGGTGCAAGGCGATCGCGATCGACTCAACGAACTGCTGTTTACTCTAGAAGACCCGGAACAAGTCTTTGGCAAACTCGACGACCCGCACAAGCGCCCTTTATTTTCGATGGCGCGGCTAGATCGCATTAAAAACATGACAGGCTTAGCAGAATTGTTCGGAAAAAGCCCGGAATTGCAACAAAAATGCAACTTAATTCTAGTAGCTGGCAAGCTGCGGGTCGAAGAAACCGAAGATTACGAAGAAGCAGAAGAAATTAAAAAGCTCTACGCAATTATCGACCAATACAACCTTCACGGTAAAATTCGCTGGTTGGGAGTGAGGTTATCCAAAAGCCTGTCCGGCGAAATCTACCGGGTAATAGCCGACGCCCAAGGTATATTTGTTCAGCCAGCATTATTTGAAGCTTTCGGCTTGACAATTCTCGAAGCAATGATTACCGGTATTCCGACTTTCGGGACGCAGTTTGGTGGTCCGCTGGAAATTATTCAAGATGGCGTAAATGGGTTTTATATCAACCCGACCAACCACGAGGATACCGCCCAAAAAATTCTCGATTTTTTATCGAAATGCGAACACAATCCCAACTATTGGTATGAAATTTCAACGCGAGGAATTGACCGAGTTTACAGCACGTATACCTGGAAAATTCACACTACCAAGCTGCTGACACTGGCGCGGACTTACGGTTTCTGGAACTACTCTTCCAAGGAAAACCGCGAAGATATGCTCCGCTACATAGAATCGCTGTTTTATCTGATTTACAAGCCGAAAGCGAAGGCTTTATTGGCAGAACACGCGAACCGATAACGGCCGAGTTTTGGTTTTTACGGGCTGGTTGAAAGGAAAAACTTGGTCTTTCATGGCTCAACTTTTGACACAACCCGCCCGTAAAGATTGGTGAATGATAGCAGGTTTTTTACAATAGGAATGAGGCTAAGAAAGGCGGTTTCTAGGAAAAATATTGGCTTTAGTAACAAAACATCTCGGAATCAACCGGGTTTATGAGGAATAGTGCGAACCGGCCCTACTTCTAATATCATTTCCGGTTACACCGGAATGATGTTGACTGTTCACTGTTGACTGTTCACTGTTGACTGTTCACTGTTGACTGTTCACTGTTGACAGTCAACTCGATTTTATTATTCCGAGGCAACCGGAAACGATATAACAGGTAACTTCCAACTCGTAAATCCTGAGTGCGTCTGTCCCCATTGCCGAACTTCTAGAAGCTGCAGCAGATATAGCAACCGCGCCAGACGTTTAGAACTTTCTTAATGGCCCCAACCAATGCGGTCTATTACCCCTTCTGTCGGACTTCTTGTTACCCGTTCAGCTTCGTCGAAGGGCTTTCTTCCTTCTTCCTTCTTCCGACGGACATCCGTTACATCCGTTACATCCGTTACATCCGTGGAGCGAATCCGTTGCCGAATTTCCTTCTTCCTTTTGCTATATGTCTCAGAAAGCAGTCCGGGTAATACAATTAGATTTAGAAACATGAAAACAGCGAAACCTTGTCAAACCTCACTAACAGGATGAAATTTATGCGTGTGACTACTGTTACGATTTTCAGCTTGATTGCTCTGCTCGTTCCCGCGTTGACCAAAAAGGCAACTGCTGCTTTCGACTCGGAACCCTTGGTGCAGGAACAGTACCGCAGAGACTTTACGGCTCCCGCCGATCCGGGTGCGTCAGCATCGCCCGAAGGAAATTCCCAAGGAGATATGTTTAACAAGCCTTTTTACGCGGGCGAGCAGGCGCCAGTGAAAAAGGAAAAAACTATCTCGGCGGGAGCTGACGGGCCAGAAGTGGCAGCCATACAGCAGCGCTTGCAGGTGCACAGTTTCAAGGTGGGGACGATCGACGGTTCCTATGGCTCTCGCACTACATCGGCGGTTCGTGCCTTTCAGCAGTCTAAGGGTTTGAGGGCAGATGGCATTGTGGACAAAGAAACTTGGACAGCTTTAGCAGCAGATCCGGCATCAGCTTCTGAAACTGTGCAGAGCAATCCTCCAATTCTGAGCAATGCTGCTGTTCCCGGCAATCCTCCAACTGTTCTCAATAAAGGCGCTGTCGGTTCCAAGGTGAAGACGCTACAGGTGCGTTTGGAAATACAGGGTTACGATCCGGGCCCCATCGACGGCATTTTTGGCGCTCGCACTGCTACGGCTGTCAAGAACTTTCAGGAGTATAAGGGTTTAATGGCTAACGGCATGGTGGACGAAACAACCTGGAAGGCGCTCGGCCAAAAGTAAGTGACAATTGAAAAATACGGAAAATTGCTGTGGCGATAACTCATGATTGAACCCGGTGTCCAAAAATGACCGGGTTTCTCGATGTTGGGCGATCGAGCAATTTGCTCATCACCCTGCGGATTTATCAGTGGGTCGCTTCCTTCAATCTAAAATCTAAAATCTAAAATCTAAAATCGATTGACCGATCGCTCTGTTGTGTGCTAGAGTAATTGAATGTCTAAATGCGGATATGGCGAAATTGGCAGACGCGCCAGATTTAGGTTCTGGTTCCGAAAGGAGTGAAGGTTCAAGTCCTTTTATCCGCACTACTCTCACAGCTTTGTACATCAATAGTTTCAGGTTTGTTACTGTACAGTAACAAATTATTTTTGACATACTCACCCCTCTCAATAAACGTTGATTCTTGACACTTGACTGACTGACGCTATCGAGCACTATCAACTGCACGATCGAGTATTTCAAAGTCAACTACGACTAACCCATAACCATTGTCAGAGAACCAATATTCTCCTCGCTCTAGTGCATCTGCAAAGGTCTCCAGATAAACGCGAAATATTAGGTGCAATAAGCCCTCTAGTAGGCTCCTGCCACTCAACAATAATGACTTGTCCAACATTTCCGCCTGCTGCTGGGGCTAAATCTACGCATTCGCAAGCACCATTGCTTTCCATTGTGAATGGAATCCAATTCTGGTTCCACCAACCGTTCCAGATTCCTTCAAAAATATTTTCACGATCGCACCTAAAATTATCGTCTGAACAATCCTGCCATTTTTCAGATATTTCGATCGCGCTTTCGAGAGAGAGGAACTCCAAGTGGGGGAACAGGGAATAAGATTCTTCATCCTGACCGTTATGCACGCGGTAAGACAGCTTGAAATCTTCGGGAACATCTACACCAAAGAATGCTTCTGCGCGATAAATCTCCTCATCAGTAGCGCCCGGTCTGAGACTTTTCAGCACTTGATGTGCATTGGCTGCCAGCCAATTATGAATTCTTTCCCAAATTATTTTCATGAGAAACCTCCGAAGCTAGAAACTCAATCTATGCGAGAACTGAGAGGAAAGCGAGATAGCGGTTTTAACTGCCTAAAATTAAACCGGGGTGCTGACTTTCTTTGCCCTGCTACTTTTTATCGACTCTAACGATCGCTGAGGTCATTATATCAATCCTAACCACGCTCAACTGCTTCAATCAGAACCTTTTTTCCATCTTCTTTCCCCTCCTCTGCTTCCTCTACGGTTCGTTCAATCATTCCTGAATTTAGCTTAATTTTTAGCGACTATGACAACAACTTTCTAATCTATTACGTCAAGGAACATCTAATATTCTCAAATCACGGCTCAAAAAAAAACTTGTAGATTTGTGCCTCTCACGGACTGCTACTACAGCGATGCCTTCTCAATTCATGGTGTCAATCTACT
Source organism: Microcoleus sp. AT9b-C3 (assembly GCF_036705485.1). Lineage (NCBI taxonomy): Bacteria > Bacillati > Cyanobacteriota > Cyanophyceae > Oscillatoriales > Microcoleaceae > Microcoleus > Microcoleus sp. AT9b-C3. Next base: position 96,077 of record NZ_JAUBUR010000022.1, read on the forward strand.
CGGTTCAGACGATAAACAAAGCAATCATCGTCACCGAACTTTCGGTACTCGATAAATTGAAAGCCAAGACGTTCATAGAAATGGTGGGCGCGAGTATTATTGGCAAGCGGATCGACGAGGACAGCTTTCACCGCCGGATCTGCGAAACATCTGGCAATTGCAAGCTGCATCATTTGTGTTCCATAGCCTTTGCCTAAATCGGTTTGTTCCCCAATCCAAATATCAATTGCACGAAGATCCGCCGTGACATCACCCCAATAGTTGCTATCCTCACGTGCCGGATCAATAATCTGGACAAATCCGATCGGACGACAATCGATTTCGGCAATCAATTGCTCCCTCCCATCGGGCGCGCGCTCAAGTTCCACCTCCCAAGCCCACTCATCGTTAGGATCTGACGAAATTACGTGAGGTTGCTCATCCCAGTGTCGTAACAGATCCAAATCAGCGGAGGTCGCGGAGCGTAGATTAATCATAACTTCACGTTTGAACGTCAAACTTGTCATAGCTGATATCCGAGTTTTCCCAGGTAATATTGGCTCGATCGCCCCTCGCTTACCCTGACTAAAATCATACTCTGTTTCCCTAACTATTCCTTCTAAATCATACTTTGGAAAATATTCATATGATGCTTAACTGCTAAATTGAGTGGCGACAAATATCACAAAAACTAAACGACATGACTCTGATTATGGCTTCAACGTCGTGTTAGCGGGCTGGCATACAATTATTATCCGTCATAACACAATATAACTCTTGGCAGACTCCAACGAAATGTCTGGGAGATTACGAAGCATATCATCCCATGTCTTCTGTGCTTGCAATGCTTCTATAACGACTTGAAGCGGCTCTGAGAATATGGCTGGAAAATCTGCCTCTTCGGAAAACTGAATCTTGAATGCTAATTGCTCTTGGGGCGGGGTGAACTGAGCGTTGACTCCTTCTTTGTTACCTCTTGCATCAACCCGATACCAACCAAATTCAGGTAGATGGATGGCATTGAAACCGTGCAAACTATACGGCGCACCCTTGTCATCAATACTTAACCGCTGGTAGCAAAGACCTGCTGGAATGTCATTTGCTCTTAGTAACGCTGCTAGCAAGTGACTTTTCGCATAACAATATCCTGTTTTGTGCTGAAGTACATCTGAAGCTCGACAGGTCACAGGACTCATTTGATAGTCATAACTGTGACGAATTTCATCTCGTACCCACTCAAAGCAAGCCTTAGCTATCGCCGTTGGTGTCTCATATCCCGATGCGATTTGTTTAGCACATTCCATAATTTCGTGATGCTGCCAATCAATAACTTCACTCACTTTCAAGTATTCTTCCATGTCAACCGCTAGGAACGCTATAGTCTCAATTGTAAACGCCTCACCAACAAATTTGAAGTGTGTTAGCCAGTAACCTTTCCATCCTCTGTACCCTCTGCGCCCTCTGCGGTTTGTTCAATCCTTCCCCCATTAACCTCAATCTTTTTCTGCTGACGTTCCGACGCAGCTTTTTGCAGCATTTTTAACTTTTCTGGGTCAGCATTCGATCGCCAAAACAACTTATGATCCTTAATTTTAACGCAATTTTCCTCCAAACACTTCACCCACTCCCGATGTTTCTTAACGGCCCCCCTATCGAGAATCCCTAACTTTTCTTCTTGGCGGGTAAGTTTCGCAAACTTGTCATAATGCGGATAACTAGCAGTAACAAAAGCTTCTTTTCTAACTAAAATTGGCGGATTATACACATCAGAAAAGTCTTGATAGCTGACCGAAAGGTCGCGCAAATCTATGTGCATAGAAGTGTGCAAAGCTGGATGCGGGTTACTGTCAAAATCGGGATAAAATAAATAGGAAATCTGAGGCTTGCGGGCGTAAAATTTGATGATTGTCGCGCCGTCAAGTCTGCCAATTGTGCGGTTGGCGCAGCCTTCGTAAAGCCTGAGCAAAGGGTCTAGTTCTTCTAATGCAGAGACGTGAACTGAAAGAGTACCGGGCTGTTTGTAGCCGATCGCACTATCTTCGCAACAGTCAGCCACAATATCAGGTTTGCTCAGACTATATAGCATTAAATCTGCCAAAGTGCAAGCTTTTTGATAATTGTCAAACAAACCTTTGATATCATTGCGGATTTGAGCCGGGAGTCGGCGCATCGAAGGCCGATCGCCCAAACCGTTGAGAGCGAGATATACTAGCAAATCTTGGCGGCGCTTGTCGGCGATTTTCTCCCAATCATCCGCATCCGTTGCTTGCAAAATCACCCTCCAAGCGCGATTAAAACTGTGAAATTCCTCCTTAATTGGCGATTCTTCCGCTAATTCGCCTTTAACTGGAAGCCGACCTCGATCGCTCACAAAAGCCATCAAAGGAGCCAGCATTTCCGCATAATCCTCAAATCGCTTAACTTGCGATCGCACCCTGGGAGTCGATAAGTGCGATCGAAACCGAGAAGCGCGAAAACCTTCACCCTCCGCAGCATCCCGAAACACAAAATAAATCCCCAAAGCCACAGGAATTGCATCAACATTCAAAACTTGGTCAATATAAACCTTCAACTCTTCTTGTTCGTAATACTTCTGAAAAGTATTCCGAGAAGTAATCACCCCATCCCCGTAAGCAATTTGACCTCGATCACTATCATCAATCAAAACCTGAGCCGCTACAACTAATAAACTCTTAGTTAATTCCCAAGCATTCAGCAAAGCTTCTCGGCGTTCCGCCAAAGATTCAATGACATTAATTACATAACCAATATTCACAATATCAGCACAAATTCGCGGAGTATTCGGCTGATAGTATGGGTCCCAACCAGAAATAGCATAACCCTCTTGTGCAATATATTTAACATCCCCGCCGTAACCGCAACCGTAGTCAAAAAAAGTCGCCCCGTCCCTCACTAAATCAGCTTCTAAAACCAGACGCAGAGGTTTAGAAAGCGAATTGCGTACCATTGCAGCTTTGTGGCGCTCAATCTTAGGAATTGATACTTCACTATTCTCTTGTTTCAAACGCTCGACAACAGTATGATCTTGGATTTGTACACCGCAATATCCCAAATATTTGAGCCAACCCTCGCGAGTGCCGATAACGCTAGTATTGTCAAGCAGTCCCCACTTTTCCTCGCAGCGAGTCAGCCTCGAAAACTTTTCGTAATGGGGATAATTCGCAGCTACAAAAGTTTCCTTACGGTGCAAAACCGGGGGATTTTCGCTGTTGCTGTAATCAAAACATTTAACTTCCCCTGTTGCTAGATTAATCTGGATGCTGGTTTGCAAAGCAGGATGAGCATCTGTATCGAAATCTGGGTAAAAAAGATAAGATATTTTAGGTTGATGGAGTGAAATTTTAACTAAAGTTGCTTCATCAATATTTTCCAGACTGCGCCTGGCACAATTTTCGTAGATTCCGATGACTGGGTTGAGTGTGGGCAAAGCCGAAACGTGAACGTAAAAAGCCGTCGGTAATTTTTTTCCCACCTTGCTTTCCCGACAGCAGCGAGCCACTTTTGCTAGGAGATTGTCTACACATAAATTATTGATTTCATCGAGCGGGTACGGCACAGCATTTACAGAATCATGCTCAGAGATAGCGTCGTTTTCGTACAATAAAACTTCCTGAGCAAAAATCATCATAGGCGTTAGCAGTTTTTCATCATTTTCTAATGAATTGCTATCTAAAATTGTGTTTGTACTGGTATCGTAATTCATAGCTAAATTAATTATTTTTTTTAATTAACCGCAGAGAACGCAGAGGACACGGAGTGAAGAAACAAACAAAATTTTCCTAGATTTTTTATATGTAGGATGCACACTCCGTACCGTAAGCTGTCGCACATTTAAATTATATATTCAGGGCGGGCGAGACGCCTACCCCACAAGACTTTAATTTTTTTTGACAGACAATTTAAATGCCCAACAGCTTACCGCTTTATTTATTAGTCTTTTAGAGAGGGACTTCGTTTTTGTAAGGGCGATTTTAATCGCCGACTAATATCGACTACGAGCGAGTAAGATATTAACCAAACATTCGAGTTTCCACAAATTCTTGAACCCGGGCTAAATGACTAGACAAACTCACTAATATATTCTCCACCCTCTGAATATTTAACAATTGCACCTCTGATGGTTTAGATTGAAAGCCTCGCGCTTGATGCTCCAATTGTGCGGCCAAATCCGACATCAGAGCAACTCCCACATTAGCCGAAGTTCCTTTGAGACGGTGGGCTTGATATTCCACAGCTTGCCAGTCTTTAGCTTCTAGAGCTAGTTTGGCAGCAGCCATATCAGCTTGGGCGTCTGCCACAAAAGCTTGCAAAAGTCGCTCTGGCAATTTAATATTAACTCGTCCAAGTTGCTCCAATCTGCTCTTGTCGAACAGTCCGTCGTAGTCTCTATGTTCCCAAGTTTGAAGTGCGATCGCCCTTGGTGTCGGCCCAGCCACAACCTGCGCTTTTTCCACAACTTCCGTATAATTTGTTGCTAATTGAGATTTATTTTCCGAATTAATACTTTTAACTCCATACTTATTTTCACCCTGAACATTTAGGGCTTCATACTTTTTCAGGGCCGCCGCCAAAGCATCTAAATCTACAGGTTTGCTGAGATAATCGTCCATCCCCGCCGCCAGACACTTTTCTCGTTCCCCCGGCATAGCATGAGCAGTTAAAGCCATCACAAAAGTATGCCGATCGCTTCCTTCGATTTGCCTCAACTTTTGCGCCGCTTTGTAACCATCAAGTACCGGCATTTGGCAGTCCATCAGCACTAAATCATAGCTTTTTTTTGCCAGCAACTCCAGCGCTTCTTGACCGTTGACCACGCAGTCAGCCTGATAGCCTAAAACTGCCAACTGTTCGACAAGAACTTGTTGATTGATCGGGTGGTCTTCCGCCACCAAAATTCTCAGCGATGACGGCGAATTGGGAGTAACATATTGAGAATTAACTGGTGGCAACTTGCAAGTATTAGCAGCCTCCACTCTCCCAAAATCTCCTGTTCCCTTCACCTGCGCAAGCATTGCCTCAAGCAGGCGGCTTGGCCGCACCGGCTCCATCAAATATCCGTTAAAACCCCGACTGCAAAGCGATTCAGCCTTCGGCTGTTCCCGCAAAGCAGTCATGGCGATTAACGAGCCCACTATAGAGGTCGATCGCACTTTCCTAGCAAATTCCTCCGCATCCAACTCCGGCATTTGCAAGTCCACAAGCACCACATCCCAGCTTTTTTCCCCCTCCCCCGAATGTTGAGAAATCCCGCCCTCGCCCTTTTTCAACCAACTCAAAGCCTCAACAGCAGTTTCTGCCTCGTCGCAGCGGGCACCCCAACTTTGAACGAGCGATCGCACTGCTGCCCTCCTCAAAGCGCTTCCAGACACTACTAACAGCTTCTTGCCCGCAACTTCGGGCTCATGAGGCTCAACTTGCAACTGTTTTTCCAAAGGTACAGTAAACCAAAAAGTAGCACCACTGCCTAGCAAACTGCGAACTCCAATGTCCCCTCCCATCATCTCCACTAACTGCTTACAAATAGCCAAACCCAAACCCGTCCCGCCGTAAGGCCTAGTAGGAGAATCGTCTACCTGAGAAAAAGATTGGAATAGCTTTGTTTGCCCTTGGGCCGAAATTCCAATGCCAGTATCCCGCACGGAAAACAGCAATCTTGCTTGTTGTCTACCGTCTGCCAGTCGGTTGCCCTGTTTGACAGTTACGTGAACTAGAACTTGACCGCGATCGGTAAATTTTATGGCATTCCCCGTCAAATTCAGCAAAACTTGCTTCAATCTGCCCGCGTCGCCCACCAACTTTCTCGGAACTGAGCTGTCAACTAAAATATTTAATTCAATACCTTTTTCTTCCGCTAAATGTGCTATAATTTCTATTACCGACTCAACGCAACTATCCAAATCAAAATTAGCCTTGTCCAGCCGCATTTCTCCAGCTTCAATCTTAGAGAAATCGAGGATATCATTAATAACATTCAGCAAATGTTCCGCACTGCGGTAAATAGTCTGAGCGCAGTCCCGCTGTTTCTGTTCCAGAGGAGCGCGCAGCAGCAATTGAGCCATTGCCAAAACTCCATTCATCGGAGTGCGAATTTCGTGACTCATGTTCGCCAAGAATTGCGACTTCACCCGGCTCGCTTCTAAGGCAGTTTCCCGCGCTTCCACCAACTCATTAATCTTGTCGGCAACCATCACGATTCCCCCGACTTTCTCGTCTGGATCGTACCAAGGGTGAGCAGCCCACCGCAGGTACAGAACCGATCCGTCGGCTCGTTCCCAGGCATCTTCGCTCACAGAAACTACCTGACCTGTGAGCGCTTGTTGGTACATTACTTTCCAGCGATTCGGCGTATCTGGAAACAATTCGTAATGGCTGAGATTATTCAGGGACGGCAAGTCCAAATTAAATTGACTAACCCATTTTTTAGAGTTAGCCATATAGCGCATTTGTGTATCAAACATCGCCATTGCTACAGGCACGCAAGTAATAATTTGTCTCAGTTGCTGCCGTTCCCTTTCCAGAGCATCTTCCGCTTGTTTGCGCTCAGTAATATCGCTAATCATACCGGCCATTCGCAGCGGTTTTCCTTGGGAATTGCGCTGAGCTTTTCCCTGAGAAGTGCAGTAGCGGTAAAGACCGTTCGAGTGTAGCAGGCGGAATTCTACATTATAGTCTATTTCTTGTTCCAAGTGAGCTGCGATCGCCGCGACGATTCCCTCCTTGTCATCGGGGTGCAGGCGGTTGTATAGAGCGTCCATCGTCCTGCCAAATTGCTTTCGCGACAAACCGATAATTTCCAAAAGGCGATCGTTCCAATAAACCTCATTTTTACTTAAATCCCAATCCCAAATTCCGTCGTTCACTCCCTCTAAAACTAACCTGTATCGCTCCTCACTTTCCTTGAGTTTTTGACTGGTATGAAACGCCTGAGATTCGGCGCGGTAAACGCGCATAGCATTGTACAAACTGCGAGACAGACTATCGGGAGAAAGCTTGTTTTTAGCAATATAATCAGAAGCTCCAGCCTTCATTAATTCCACAGCAATTTGTTCGTCGCCTTGACCTGTTAGCACAATTAAGGGAACTTTCAGCCCAGCTTCTCGTAGATTTTTTACCAAACTGAGTCCGTCTCCGTCGGGCAACCCGTAGTCGAGCAATACGCAGTCAAATTTGCACTCAAATATTTGATTTAATAGCAGCCCATTTCCTCTTTCCTCAACCTCGCTTAAAGGTTGAAATTTATTTTGTTGGGAGGGTTTAGCTGTAGCCTGAGTATAATTTTTGCTGACCGAGAGTTTAGCCAGCGCATCCGCGCAGTCTTCTGCCTCAGTAACTTCTGCCGAAACACCAGCGGACTTGAGCGAGCGTTTGATCGCCATTCGATCGACTGCATCGTCATCAACTATCAGAATTGTGAGAATTTTGTCCATAACCAACGAATTGTGGATTACTCCGAAAAAGCAGCAGTCTGGAAAAATGAATTAAAACAACTGCATTGCTGAAAAATCACCAAGCCACATTAAAAAATAAATTTTTTATTAAATTTCCCCAGTTTTAGGGAATTTCGCTTAGCATCCAGTATCTGTTTAGGGTAGCCATCACTTCCACAAAGTTAGAAAAAGTAACAGGTTTAAGAATATAGCCAGCTACATTCAAATTATAAGCTTTTACTTTATCTCTATCTTCATTAGAAGTCGTGAGGACGATTACCGGAATCGACCTCAAACATTCATCCAGTCGCAATTCTTGCAAAAACTCGATCCCGCTCATTCTCGGCATATTCAAGTCCAGCAAAATCAACCGGCGCGCTTGAGGCATGGGAGGATCAATTTTTCCTTCTCCACGCAATATAGCTAGAGCTTCTAATCCATTGGCAGCAATGTAGAGGGGGTTGACGATGTTATTTTTTTTAAAAGCTCGCCGGACGTTCATCACATCAACCTCATCATCTTCTACCAAGAGAATATGAATTTTTTTGTCTTGCATAAATCAGCCATTTTATAGATGTTTTTTAAGCACCCCTCTCGTTTGCGAGGTTTAGTCAGCACCGATCGCGAACCCAGCAGGTTTAATCTCTATTGTCCTTTGTCCAGAATCATTTATGCCGGGGCCGCTCGCGGGATCTACCTACAGGTGTACTCGCCCCTCATTCGATTTTAGATTTTAGATTTTAGATTTTGGATTGAGCCCACGGATAAATGCGGGGGCTTGAGGATTGTCGATTTTCGATTTTGGATTGATTCCACGGATAAATCACGTGGCGGGTACCCTCAAGAAATTCGCTTGTCAGAGAATGAGCGGGGCATCGGAGATCCAAAAACTCGCCAATAACGCCCGATCGAGCTACGGTAAAATCTAAAACTCATCTACATTATTAATCGCCATGTCAGCCGATCGCAAACTCTACGAAGGCAAAGCCAAAATCCTCTATTCCACCGAAGACAACGAAATTTTGCTGACCCACTTCAAAGACGACGCCACAGCCTTTAACGCCCAGAAACGCGGCAGCATCGTCGGCAAAGGCGAGATCAACTGCGGCGTATCCGCGCACCTGTTTCGGATGCTAGAAGCCAAAGGCATTCCCACCCACTTCATCGACACGCCGGCCCCCAACCAAATGCGAGTCTGTCGCGTCCAAATCTTGCCCTTGGAAGTCGTAGTCAGAAACATTGCCGCCGGCAGTCTTTGCAAGCAAACCGGACTCGCCCTCGGCACAATTGTAAATCCGCCGCTGGTGGAGTTTTATTACAAAAACGACGATTTGGGAGACCCGCTGCTGACCCGCGACAGGCTGCTGCTAATGCAGCTAGCCACCCCCGAACAAGTAGACCAACTAGAAATCGCCGCCCGCGAAATTAACGAAATACTCAAAGAATTTTTCAGCCAGTGTGGCATCACCCTGGTAGACTTCAAACTAGAATTCGGTATCGACCAACATCAAAATCTGATCCTCGCCGACGAAATCAGTCCCGACACCTGCCGCCTGTGGGACAACGCAGAAGCCGACCCCGACGCCCGTGTTATGGACAAAGACCGATTCCGCCGCGACTTAGGATCGGTAGAAACTGCTTACCAGCAAGTTCTCCAACGGGTTCTCGCTCAGAAAGTCTAGAGGCCTTGGTAATGCGCTAGAATTGCACAGTTTGTTACCCTTCTGCTTTCGATGTCAACAATCAGCGGTCAACAGTCATCAATTAGCGATCAGCGCGAAATTCAACCGACTTAATAACTAATGACTAATGACTAATGACTAATGTGGTGTGTGGATTCCAAAAAAGTGAACAAAAATGCGTTTATCTGCTGTATTGGTGGCAGTTTTTACTGCCTCAGCAACATTCGGGTTATCAAATTCTGCTTCGGGCCAAACATCCTACTCTGAATCAGCAGAGGAAGCTTTGGCTGCCGTTGTACCCGCCCCGTCGATCGAATTACCCGATCGCCCCATTGCAGAATTAACCCCAAACCCTCCTCAAAACCGCAAAGCCGCTAAAACCGGCAAAGCGGAAGCCCTAAAAATAGCGGATGCCCCTACCAGAGGAGAACCCAACGACCAACCCCCAGATCGAGTCACAGAACCGCCTTCGCCGGTTTCACCTCTGATCCTTGAACTCAAACCCGAGCTAGCATCCAACCCCTCCCCCGCCTCTAGCAGCCAAAACGCCCTGCCAGACGCGCAACAGGACAGCTCGCTCCCCCCATCGGAAGCGGCTGTAACGCCCGCCTGGATCGCAGCAGAGCTAGGGAAACCAGAGGAATCAGGGACGATCGCTCAAAACGCCCAAGTTCCCCCCAGACCGACCCCGACCAGACCGCCGACTAACACCGTTCCCACCTTGCCCCCTGCCCCAGCACCGCAGCCGAGACAAACCCCCGCACCCGCCGGGGCGGCAGAACCGCAAGTGCTAGTTGCAGAAGTTACAGTCACCGGGGCGACGGGAGACTTGGAAAGCGAAATTTACCGAGTCATCAGCACCCAACCGGGACGCACAACCAACCGCAGCCAACTGCAACAAGACATCAACGCCATTTTTGCCACGGGCTTTTTCAGAAACGTGCGGGCAGTACCCGAAGACACCCCGTTGGGCGTCCGGGTGACTTTTATTGTCCAGCCAAATCCGGTGCTGCGGGGAGTGACAATCACCGGTCAGCAAGTGCTGCCCCAAAGCGTAATTGACGAAAGCTTCCGCGATCAATACGGCAAAATTCTCAACCTCCGCCGCTTTGAAGAGGGAGTGAAAAAAATTAATGCGTGGTATCAAGAGAACGGCTATGTTTTGGGCCAAATCACTGATGCCCCGCAAGTAGCAGACGACGGCACTGTCACCCTGGTAGTGGCAGAAGGCCAGATCGAATCCGTTGATGTCCGCTTCCTGAACAAGGAGGGAGAGGCAACAGATGCCACGGGTCAGCCGATCGGAGGCAACACCCGCCGGTTTGTCATCACCCGCGAAGTAGAACTCAAGCCCGGAGACATCTTTAACCGCACCAAGGCGGAAAGGGATTTGAGACGAGTGTTTGGTTTGGGAATTTTTGAAGACGTGCGGCTTGCCTTGGAACCGGGAACGACTGACCCCCGCAAGGCAAGGGTAATTGTCAACGTCATTGAGAAAAATACCGGTTCTCTGGCGGCCGGTGCGGGTTTGAGTTCCGCGACGGGTTTGTTCGGTACGGTGAGTTACCAGCAGCAAAACTTGAGAGGTAGGAACCAGAAATTGGGGGCTGAAATACAAATCGGGGAACGCCAAAATCTGTTTGACGTGAGTTTTACAGATCCCTGGATTGCGGGCGATCCTTACCGGACTTCTTATACGATTAATGCGTTTAGAAGACGATCGATTAGCGTGATTTTTGACGGTGGCGAACGGGAAGTCAGATTGCCCAACGACGATCGACCCCGCATCAATCGCACCGGGGCCGGCATCAATTTCACCCGTCCTCTGTCGCGCAATCCTTTTGCCGATCCTGAGTGGACTGCTTCACTCGGCTTGCAGTACCAACGAGTCTCAATTACCGATCGCAAAGGCAGGCGCGAATCCGAGGACGAACTCGGCAACCAGTTGAGTTTTAGCGATTCGGGTTCGGATGACTTGACAACTTTGCAAGCAGGTGTTGTGCGCGATCGGCGCAACGACCCCCTCCGCCCCACTAGCGGTTCTCTGCTCAGGTTTGGGATGGAACAATCGATTCCTGTAGGTTCCGGCAGCATCCTGTTAAACCGCCTGCGGGCCAGCTACAGCTTGTACCTACCAGTCAAGTACACTAACTTTACCCCCGGCCCTCAAACCCTGGCATTCAGCTTTAGAGGCGGCACCGTATTCGGAGATTTGCCTCCCTACGAAGCCTTTGCCTTGGGCGGCGCCAACTCGGTGCGCGGATACGACGAAGGCGACATGGGAGCAGGTCGCAGCTTCCTAGAAGCCAGCGTTGAGTACCGTTTCCCGATTATTTCGTTTATCGGCGGAGCGCTATTTTTGGATGCTGGCACTGACTTGGGCACGGGCAAAGATGTCCCGGGCGACCCTGCAGGTATCCGCGAAAAGCCCGGTAGCGGTTACGGTTACGGCCTTGGCGTGCGGATTCAATCTCCTTTAGGGCCGATCCGGATCGATTACGGTATCAACGACACTGGCGACAATCAAATTCACTTTGGAATTGGTGAGCGATTCTAAGTTGGCAGTTGGCAGTTGACAGTTGACAGTTGACAGTTGACAGTTGGCAGTTGACTGTTAACTACTAACTACTGACTACTAACTAATGACTACTAACTAATGACTATTCAACGTACCTTAAAATCTGAATTTGAACTGTCGGGAATCGGTTTGCACAGCGGTACACAAACTCGCGCCCGAGTTTTGCCTGCGTCGGTTGGGGAAGGCCGCTATTTTGTCAGAATTGACTTGCCTGGTGCTCCGATAATTCCTGCAAAAATTGAGGCGGTTTGCCAGACTGCACTTTCAACTGAACTCGCAGGTATCGATGCTCAAATTCGCACTGTAGAGCATCTATTAGCCGCTTTGGCGGGGATGGGAGCGGATAATGCTCGAATTGAGGTTGATGGGGCGGAATTGCCCCTGCTGGACGGTTCGGCTCAGGTTTGGGTAGAGGCGATCGCCCATACCGGGTTAGTTCCTCAAGAATCGAAGCAAGACCCCACTTCCTCATTCGTCGTAGAACAGCCAATTTGGGTGCGCCACGGAGATGCTTTTGCCGCGGCTTTACCTTCAGCGGAAACTCGATTTAGTTACGGAATTGATTTTGAGGAACAGGCGATCGGCAATCAATGGTACAGTTGGTCGCCAGAGGCAGAAAGTTTTGCGACGGCGATCGCCCCAGCCCGCACTTTTGGACTTGCTCGCCAAGTTGACCAATTGCGACAAGCAGGTTTGATCAAAGGTGGTACCCTAGAGAACGCCCTAGTTTGCGATCGATCCGGCTGGCTCAACCCGCCTTTGAGATTTGCCAACGAACCAGTGCGCCATAAAATCCTAGACTTAGCAGGCGACCTCAGTCTGCTCGGAACTTGGCCAAAAGCTCACTACTTGGCTTACAAAGCCAGTCACAACCTGCACGTCCAACTCGCCCAAGCCCTGCAATCGCAAGCTCTAGCTACGCTAGATAAAAGTTAGGAAAAAACACGCGATCTGTTAAGATTGCATATTCCTTCTGCCATACCACACTCAAAAGTCTTCAAGCAATGTCCACGCTGACTGAAGTTAACACCCTCAATACTGCTAATTCTGAATCCGTCCCCACCAAAAACGGTGAAGATTCTCCAGCGGTTAAATCTACTTTTACTCTCGAAGAAGTTCAGAAATTATTGCCTCATCGCTATCCTTTTGCACTGGTTGACAAGATTGTTGATTACGTGCCGTCCGAGAAGGCTGTAGGAATTAAAAATGTGACTTTCAATGAACCACATTTTCAAGGGCATTTTCCCGGACGGCCAATTATGCCTGGGGTATTAATTGTTGAAGCTATGGCTCAAGTTGGCGGTATTGTTCTCGCTCAGTTGCCAGACATCAAGCAAGGATTGTGGATGTTTACCGGAATCGATCAAGTCAAGTTCCGTCGTCAGGTTGTACCGGGCGATCAGTTGCTGATGACTGTAGAATTGCTGTGGGTAAAACGCCGCCGCTTCGCAAAAATGCAGGCTCTGGCTGAAGTAGACGGACAAAAAGTTTGTGAAGGAGAATTGACGTTTTCGATGGTAGATTAAATGTGGGAATTGGTAAGTTTGCGGGTAATTGTGAGTTGTGATTTTTGAGTTTTGAATTTAACTTGAAACCGCAAAGCGTTGCGAGGAACCAAGCAATCTTAAAATTAAAAAGTTTCCTTCTTCCCTCTTCCTTTTTCCTTCTTCCTTCTTCCCTCTTCCTTCTTCCTTCTTCATTCCCACTTACCAGCAAAACAACTGACAAATGCTTACTTTGATTCACCCAACTGCTGTGATTCATCCCGGTGCTGAACTTCACCCGACTGTAGAAGTGGGAGCTTATGCTGTAATTGGGGAAAGAGTGAAAATCGGGCCGGATACTAAGATTGGCGCCCATGCAATTATCGACGGGCTAACAGAAATAGGCGCTCGCAATCAAATTTTCCCAGGTGCGGCGATTGGTTTGGAACCTCAAGATTTGAAATACGAGGGTTCTCCGACTAGGGTGAAAATTGGCGACAGCAATCAAATTCGGGAATACGTGACAATTAACCGCGCTACTGGAGCGGGGGAAAGCACGACCATTGGCAATCATAATCTATTGATGGCTTATGTTCATGTGGGACACAATTGCGCGATCGCCGATCGAGTAATTATCGCCAATGCTGTAGCCTTAGCCGGACACGTTAAAATTGAGTCTCAAGCCCGATTGAGCGGTGTTTTGGGCGTTCACCAGTTTGTCCACATCGGCCGCTTGTCTATGGTGGGCGGCTTGAGCAGGATCGATCGAGACGTACCTCCTTATATGCTAGTCGAGGGCAATCCTTCGAGAGTGCGAGCAATCAACAAAGTCGGTCTCCAACGCGCTGGTTTGACAGAAGAAGATTTGCTAGTTTTGAAGAAAACTTTTCGTATTCTATACCATTCTGGCTACACTCTAAATCAAGCTTTGGAACAGTTGGATTTGTTGCCGGAAAACCCCCACTTGCAGCACCTGCAGAGATTTGTGCAGCAGTCTATAACCAAAGGGCGGCGCGGTTTGATTCCTGGCAAAAAGTAAATGAGGTAGAATAAATCTATGAACTAAGCGACTGTTGTCCTATGAATATATATACTTCAGTCAAATCTACATCCCCTGAAACAGAACAAGATGGCTGCATCAGGTTCTCAGATGTTAGTTGGCAGCAATTTGAAGCGATAGAAGCAGCTTTTAAAGATGTCAGAGGTGTGAAATTTTTCTATCTCGATCGACTACTGCAAATTATGACTGTCTCGCCCGAACACGAAATAATCAAGAAAACTCTCTGTATGCTGCTAGAGGCATATATGAGAGCAAATGGGATTCGATTTTACGGCAAGGGCGGGCCGACTTTGGGTAACAGAGAATTAGGCGCTAGAAAAGAGCCAGATGATTCCTATGATATAGGAACCCAAAAAATAGTCCCAGATATTGCTATTGAAGTGGTAATTACCAGTGGCGGGATAAATACTCTAGAATTCTACAAAAGATTGGGGGTTCGGGAAGTCTGGTTTTGGCAAAATAGTCAGTTATTTCTCTATTACTTAACAGGTGAAAATTATCAGGAGAGTTGCCGGAGTACATTCCTTCCCGATCTGGACTTAGAATTACTGCTACGCTGTGCTAATATGCCAGATCAATATGATGCTGTTACCGAGTTATTAGCAAACATCTCACCTGTATAAAGTCAGAATATGAAAATTTTTATCAGCACTGGTGAGGTTTCTGGCGATTTGCAAGGAGCGTTGTTAGTTGCAGCCTTGAAACGTCACGCTGTCGCCGCTGGTTTAGAGTTAGAAATAACAGGATTGGGCGGGCCTCGTATGGCAGAAGCTGGGGCTACTATTTTAGGCGATACTGTGGGCATTGGTTCTATGGGCCTTATAGAATCTGTACCCTATATTTGGCCAACGATACAAGTTCAGGAAAAAGCTAAACAATATCTCAAAAAATTCCGCCCCGATGCTGTTGTATTGATTGATTATTTGACTCCAAATCTCGGTATTGGCAGCTATATCCGCCGCTGTTTGCCTGATTTGCCGGTGGTTTGGTACATCGCACCTCAAGAATGGGTTTGGTCGATTTCTTCTCGCAATACTGATCTGATTGTCAATATTTGCGACCAACTTTTGGCAATTTTCCCCGAAGAAGCTTGTTATTATCAAAAAAAAGGAGCCCAAGTGAGTTGGGTTGGTCATCCTTTGGTGGATAGAATGCAATCTGCGCCCAGCCGGGAAGTTGCCCGCAAAACTTTGGGAATTTTGCCCGAACACGTGTCGATCGCCCTAATTCCCGCTTCCAGACACCAAGAACTCAAGTACCTGATGCCGGTTATATTTGAGGCAGCTCAAATTATTCAAGCTAAATTGCCGGAAGTTCATTTTTGGATTCCGCTTGCTAACAAAGCTTTTCGCAGCAAAATCGAACAGGCGATCGAGAATTACGGTTTGCGGGCTACTTTGTTAGAAAATCAAACTCTGGAAATATTAGCCGCTGCCGATCTGGCGATCGCTAAATCTGGTACTGTTAATCTGGAGCTAGCTTTGCTCGACGTTCCGCAAGTTGTCCTCTATCGCGTCAGTCCGATTACGGCGATTATTGCTCGCCACGTGCTGAAATTTTCGATTCCTTTTATGTCTCCGCCCAATTTGGTGCAAATGAAGCCGATCGTCCCGGAGTTGCTGCAAGACGAGGCGACTGCGGAAAATATAGTGAATCACGCACTGGAATTGCTGCAAAATGCCGATCGACGCCAGCAAACTTTGGCAGGTTATCGGGAAATGCGCGAAAGTCTCGGAGATGTGGGCGT
This sequence comes from Microcoleus sp. AT9b-C3, assembly GCF_036705485.1. NCBI lineage: Bacteria > Bacillati > Cyanobacteriota > Cyanophyceae > Oscillatoriales > Microcoleaceae > Microcoleus > Microcoleus sp. AT9b-C3. The sequence continues at coordinate 112,055 of NZ_JAUBUR010000022.1, forward strand.
GTGCGATCGGGCCGCTGCGGAAATAATGAAAAATGTCACATTAAATACAGCTTCTTAAAGCAATTGTGGTATTGAAAGGTTATGTATAAACCCGGTTTCTTTGTGGATGGCTCCTTGACAAACCCAAGATGTATTACCAAAAACCCGGTTAATTTTTTTAATTTCTATTAAAGCAACTTTGTTATTGAAATGTTATGCCAAGCAATCGGAAAAAGCGACCGATCGCTGTTGATTTATTTGCAGGTGCGGGTGGCATGACTCTGGGCTTTGAACAAGCAGGTTTTGATGTACTTGCATCAGTCGAAATTGACCCTATTCACTGCGCCACACACGAGTTTAATTTCCCGCTGTGTTCTATTCTGTGCAAAGATGTCACACAGCTTACGGGTTCAGAAATTCGGAAAAAATCGGCGATCGGGCGGCGCGAGATAGACGTAGTAATCAGCGGTTCGCCCTGTCAAGGATTCTCCATGATGGGCAAGCGCGATGTGGATGACCCGCGAAATTCTCTAATTTTTCACTTTAAGCGCTTAGTTGTGGAGCTAAAACCCAAGTTTTTTGTAATGGAAAATGTGCCGGGAATTGCGTCAGGAGAACACAAAGAACTCCTGAATATTTTAATCAGCTCTTTTATGGAAGCAGGCTATAAAGTAGAAGAAAACTATCAAGTTCTCAACGCCGTTAACTACGGAGTGCCTCAAGCTCGCAAACGCTTGTTTCTGATTGGGTGCAAAGCAGGTTATGAGCTACCAAAATACCCTCAGCAAACTACGATACTGCCGAAAATTAAAATTCCTAAACGCTATAAAAAAGTTAACTTACCTGCTGTCCCGACAGTTTGGGATGCGATTGGAGATTTGCCGGATGTGGAAAAGTACAGCGAGTTGCTGCACCGAGATTGGGTGATGGCCGAGTACGGAAAGTGCAGCACTTATGCGAGTATAATGCGCGGAATTGATGGTTTGGATGATGATTATTCCTACGATCGCGAGTACGATCGACAAATCCTCTCTTGTAGTTTGCGAACTCAACACTCTCTGGAATGTAGGGAAAGGTTTCAGGCGGCTAAACACGGGGAAAAAGAGCCGATCAGCCGTTTTTACAAGCTTCACCCCGACGGAGTTTGCAACACTCTCAGGGCTGGAACCGACAGGGCGAGGGGGGCTTATACTTCGCCGAGGCCGATTCACCCGATCGCCCCTCGGTGCATTACAGTCAGGGAAGCTGCGCGACTGCATTCCTATCCTGACTGGTTTAGATTTCACGTTACAAAATGGCACGGTTTTCGCCAAGTCGGAAATTCTGTACCGCCGCTACTGGCGAAAGCTGTAGCAGCGCAGATTATTACCGCTTTGGGCGTGGAAGCAATTAAGCCGAGTCTCAAGCTGACATGGGGAGATGATTGGTTGCTGCAACTGAATTGGTCGGAAGCAGAACAATATTATGTGACATACTCCTACACCAACTGAGTACAGTATGGTGCAGGCTTCTCAGCGACTCCAGCTATTGCTTCGGACATTGACTGAGCTTTAAGAACGGGATGACCCACCGCCCTATTTTTAATCACGATAGCCGCATTATGATCGCGGTCAAGACTACATCCACAATTCGGGCAGTCATGCCATCTTTCATGCAGCTTTTTTGGTACTTTTTCACCGCAACTAGAACAATCTTGTGAAGTGTTATGAGCGCTTACTGGAATTACCAACAAACCAGCATTTACGGCTTTATTTGTTAGAATCGACAGAAAACTTGACCACCCAGCATCCAGCACAGATTTAGCTAGTCTTGTACGAGCAAGTCCTTTGACATTCAAGTCTTCAACTGCAACAACATCATATTTTTTCCAGAGATTGTTAGCGGTTTTGAAATGAAAGTCTTTACGCTTGTCCGCTACTTTTTTATGACACTTTCCTAGCTGATTAACTGATTTTTGCCTGCGGTTACTGCCTTTTTTGCGACGCGAGACTCGCTTCTGAATAGTTCGCAGGCGTTTTTGAGCTTTGCGGTAATGTTGAGGAATTGCAACAGTCTCGTTTTCTGATGTTGTCAAAAAATCCTTCAGCCCAACATCAATTCCCACAATCTTTTGAGGATTGAAATCTGGTTTGATCTCAGGGACTGTTGAATCTTCCAAGCTGAGAGTCACATAGTAGCCATCAGCTTTTTTGGTAATAGAGACGGTTTTGATTTTAAATCCATCAGGTATGGAACGGTGTAAAATAACTTTAACTTTTCCCAGCATCGGCAAGTTGATTAAGCTATCTTGTAAGCAACCGTCTTTAACTTGAGGATAAGTGAACGTGCGGTAACGACTGCGTGGTTTAAATCTAGGTCTACCACTACGCTTTCCGCTATCACCTTTTAAGAAACGATCGAAAGTTACCTTGACTCGCTTAACTGCATCTTGGAGGACTTGAGAATAAATTCCGGCATACCAAGGATGAGTTTTTTTGAGTTTAGGTAACGTCTTTTTCTGACTGTAGTAGTCTGGATTGTCTCGCAGTTCAGGCAAGTAGCAAACTAGCGGACACGCATTGATGGAATAACGGTTTTGCTCGTACCAATTAAATCGATCTGCTAACAAATAGTTGTATTGTGCACACAACATTGACAGCCATCTGTCTATCTCCATGGCTTGTAACTTTGTTGGACGTAATCGATACTGATAAGAAGTTCTCATTGAGTGGCAAATATTAAATTGCAGTCGCTACTCAGCAATTAGTGTTACTGTACCAGAACACCTTATTTAGTGTCAAGTACCTGAGTGAACATTTTATCCATAAAGCCAGAGAGGTTTCTAACCTCAAGTGCCAGTGTTTACCACCAAGTATCGACGGAAAGTGCTGACTGATTCACTGCTAGCAAGACTTAAGGATATCTTTAATAATTTTATGGAAAAAATGGATATTTTATTGCTTCCTGTGGTGGCATCACAGTGGAATACTTAAAAAAGTATATTGAAGGACAAAATAGAGCCGTCGAATAAAGAGTTTGTTTGTCTCGTCATCCACAGCGAAACGCGCCTTTCATCCCACACTAATCGAAGCGACAAGCGTGTGGGGATTCCCGTATGTTTAGCTAAAAAGTTAAGAATTAGATTTAATTATCTCTAATTGGGAATTGGTGAGTAGTAATTGGGAATTGGAAATTTGTGAGTAGTAATGGTGAATGGGGAATGGGGAATGGGGAATTGGTAGTTGGGAAACAAGTAGTGATTTTGGCCTTTCATCTCCACAAAGCGGCTTACATCAAATCGCATCATTACTTATGTATGACTACTCCCAATTAAGCGCAGGGCAAAGTCCCTGCATCAGTAAACACAGTTCGATGACCCGCACGAGATGTCCCCAGTAGTTAAACAAACCGGGAATGTATTCCGGCGCGCTGTGCAGGTTTTTCAAGGTAAAAGTGCGAACTATTTCGACTACTGGTCTGCAATCCAAGGCGTAGCGATCGTCCTATACATAAAATAGTCAAATCAACATCTAGATATCAGGGGAGATTTGAGATTGTAAAAGTCTGCCGGAAAACATTTTGAGAAATTTCACTGAGTTTTGCAACAATTACAAGTCTTTTGGAATTCTAGAGCTATCCTGGAAAAAGTGTATTTTCAGGAGACTCAAATACTATGGGTTGGTTTAAAAGACTTTTCGGACTCGAAAAGCCTGCACCCCAGGCTGAACCGATGACACAAGTAGTACAGCAAGCTGCCCAAGCACAATCCATCGCTCCTGCTAAAGTCGGCCCTGACGGAAATTTTGACGAAAGCGGCTTAGCGAAGCGCGTTGCTTTAGCTTTTGACAGCGATCCAGAAGTGGCTGATATCGAGACTGTTTATGTAGCTCAGCTCAGCAGCACGGTTGTTCTCAAAGGTCAAGTTGCCACTCAGGAAATTCTCGACAAGTTGGTGGCGATCGCCTCTGCTGAAGAAGGCGCCACAAACGTGCAAACCGATCAGGTGACAGTTGGCTAGTTCTTCGGAACCGAAGCAGTTTCGCTCCGGGTGCTGCTCGAATTAGTCAAAAGCTCCATTAAACCCGCTGCGGCGGGTTTTTTCTTGCCCTCTGCCCCTCAAAATATTAATTTTTGTAAATAAAACGGATTCATCTTAAAAAACAGTATAATTGAATACAGAAACTAAAAAAGTTTTAGCTAACAAAACCAACCCTGACCTGACTGCCCTTTTTATCTCCATACATATAAGGATCAAAAAATATGAAACTCACTTATCGCGGCGCAAACTACGAGTACGACATTCCGACAGTCGATATGATCGAAGGCGAAGTGGCGGGCAAATACCGGGGCCAAAACTGGAACTATCGCTATCCGAGACACATTCCCAACCCCAAAAAATACGGCGGCACAAACTATACCAAAAAACGAGATGCTGAAGCTGGCGATGTCGCAGCAGCTAGCGCTTCAGCGAGGGGGGAATATTACCCAACAGTTGTGGAAGTGGCGCAGGTGCACCAGGCGAATATTTGCAATATTCTCGATCGTAGAAAGGAAGCAGCCAAGGCCAAGGGCGACGAAACACTGCTGCGCTTGCTAGAAATTGAGTCGAGACAGATGGTGTGTTAGAGAAAAGGATCAGAAAACAAAGCGTTTGTCAAGAGGGGGGGAATCAACAGCGGCTTGATTTCCCCCCTCTTCCCATAAAGCACTTTCCAGGTAAGTGAAGTACAAATAAACCAGTTTCTGTCACCCCTTGACACAAACCACCTGCTTCAAAGTCGCCACAACTTCCACCAAATCCGACTGCTGACTCATCACCTCATCAATCGGCTTATAAGCCCCCGGAATTTCATCTAAAAATTGCTCATCTTTCCGGCACTCAACCCCCTCAGTCTGCCGTACAAAATCATCTAGAGTGAATACATTCTTCGCTTGATTGCGAGACATCAATCGGCCAGCACCATGACTGCAACTACAGTAACTCTCAGCATTTCCCTTCCCTTTAACAATGAAAGATTTCGCCCCCATCGAACCAGGAATAATCCCGTAATCCTCTACATCCGCGCGTACAGCACCCTTGCGAGTAACATACACATCTTCCCCAAAATGCACCTCTTTTTCAGCGTAATTGTGGTGGCAATTCACCTCTAATAACGGCTTAACAGATTTGCCTCCCGCGACGTGCTTTTCGACAATTCGCTTAAACCGATTCATCATTACATCCCGATTAAAACGAGCATAATCTTGCGCCCACTGCAAATCGTGCCAGTAAGCCGCAAACTCCCGCGTACCCGCTACAAAATAAGCCAAATCTTTGTCAGCCAGATTAATTTCTGCAAGTTTAGCTAAATCTTTAGCAGTCTCGATATGCTGCTGTGCGAGCAAATTCCCAATGCCGCGAGAACCGGAATGCAGCATCAGCCAAACAAAGTTTTCAGTATCAACGCAAACCTCAATAAAATGATTACCGCCGCCGAGGGAACCCATTTGTTTTAAGGCTTTATTGTTTTGGTGCTGCACACCTTGATGAAGTTCCTTAAACTCGCCCCATCCTTGCCAGTTGGTGACAGTTTTTTCTACTTCTTTATTTTCGGAAAATCCCACAGGAATCGCCGCTTCGATATCGAGGCGAATTTGTTTGAGTTTGCCTTCTAATTTGTTGGCGGTGAAAGGCATTTTCACAGCAATTACGCCACAACCAATATCCACGCCCACAGCAGCCGGAATAATTGCTTCTTTTGTGGCAATTACTGAACCGACTAAAGCACCTTTTCCTAAATGTACGTCCGGCATTAGTGCGACGTGTTTGAATACAAAGGGCAAAGATGCTACGTTTGCGGTCATCTTGGTTTCTTTTTCGCCCAGGGCGTGATTTGCCCAAGATAATACTGGTTTTGGGGCTGATATGTCTAATTTTTCGTAGGGCATTTTTATTGAGATTTATTTTGCTTATTGTTTGTAGTACATATTGTAGCACAAAATTTATGATGTCAAATTCACCTTACTGGCTGATTTTATTAGGGCGCGTCAGCTTAACATCAAATGCAGTAACGATATTGTTGGTAAATCCGACAGTCCGACAGGGAATGAATTCCCTGTCTCATAGCTAAAGTCCTCTGAAAGAGGACTAAAATGGATCGCACTTCCCGTCAACATCTACAGTCGGTTAAAAACCGACTTTCGCTATGAGGCAGGGGTTTTAACCCCTGTCGGACTGCGGGAAAGCGAGTCAAAAGCTAACACGGCACAAGAAGCGTTTTGTATTGGAAATCCTTAAGAAATGCCTAAAGATTGAATGAATAATTTACTGTAGGGTGCGGATTGTTGTACCGTCGCCAGGGAACCAAACAGCTCTTTTCCCCCGAAGATAACTAATGTGTTCTGTTTAGAGTCAGGTTGTTGACTCAGGGCTTGTGAGTGAACGGACAGAATGCTATCTGAATCCCAACGATAGAAATATTTCAGGTCGCCGCAAAGCCCTTCTTCAACATCCTTGAGATTGGGGTAAAGTTCTTTAGACGAACGCGGGTCGTGACCGATTAAAATTAGTTGATCTGATATTTCCATTTTGTTAATATCGATTAGATACATGAGCCCTTCATCAGTATTAACTAGAATGCGATCGTCTGATAGGTAGCACATATAGTAGTGAAAACCGTCATCCGAATCAGGCCAAGGCCATTCGCATATTCCAAGTAGATTGCAGTCAGGAAAACTGAATCGGCTGATTTGTCGCCCACCATCATGTACCACCAAAAATTCGCCACCAGCAGGATGAAATACTGGAACATATGGGTCGTAGGGACCTGGAGCCTCTACAGCATGAATTGTCATACCATCATCATAAAGCCAGTAGATTTGCTGTCCGTTATCATGGGCAACAGCATAAAGGACTAAAATTTGATTTTCTGGGTGTGGGTGAAACGAAAAGGTACTGAAACCAATAGGGTCTTTAAACAAAAGTTTTCGCTGAATTTGCCATGAATTAATATCACGAATTTGAATCTCGACTCGATCGGGTTCAATTAATTTCATGCACCAAAAACGCACGCCGTCTGCATCAAACCAGCAATCCTGAAATCCATTCTCGTTATGCCAATGTGAATACTTCACAGGAGGGTTAGGTAGCTGTTGTTCGTACACTAGCTGATTTTCTGCTGTCACAATTGCTAGGTGATTGCCATTTGCCATAATTGCGGCCAGCAAATCGCCTTTGGGACTTAGGGCTAAACAGCTAATTTCGTCGGGAAGCTGGTATTCGTATTTTGGGGACAAGTTGCGATCGACTAAAGTGACTTTTTTGCAATCGCCGCTGACGATCGTCGCCCACTCGGAATTAATGGGTTGATTTATGTATGAGAACGACCAGTCAATTTGTTTTTCATATTTTGGTAAAATTAGCATAAAAATATTTAGATATGCTGCGTTGATAGACTTTATTTTAACTAAAATTTTGCACCATTTTCAATTAACCTGTAGGGGCGGGTTCACCAATAGCCGATCGGGCTGCAAACAGGTTAAATAAACCCGCCCCCACCCACTCAAATCTTGCACCAATATCAATCTTCAGGAATTTCGCGCGGGGTGGGGGCGGGTTTTTGAGTCTTTTGGTATTCTTTAAAACTATGGGTGAACCCGCCCCTACAGTATGTGTAAGAATCGGGTTCTATGGTATTTTCTGACGCTATGTTTCACAAATTCGGAGTCTTTCTCCCCGCCTTCTGCACAGGAATAGCCACCGTCTGCGGTTTCTTATTCCCTGCAAACATCCCAAAGAAATCGTGCAGCAAAATATAGAAACAGGGAATAATAAACAGCGTCAGCAGCGTCGCCAGCGACAAACCGGAAAACACCACCACACCCAGCGGTTGCAGGAATTCCGAACCGTCTCCAATGCCCAAAGCTAGGGGAAATAAACCCAAAACTGTGGTAATAGTTGTCATCAAAATCGGGCGCAAGCGCTGAGGTGCCGCCCTGAGAATTGCTGTGGTGCGATCAACCTTTTCATCTTCCAGAATTTGGTTCGCCAACTCCACCATAATAATCGCATTATTTACCACAATTCCCACCAGCAAAATCGCCCCCACAATAACCGTTGCGCCGATCGCAGTTTTAGTCGCATACAGCCCGAAAATCCCGCCAGCCAAAGCCAGCGGCACCGTCAGCATAATCACCAGCGGATCGACAAGCGAATTGTACTGCACCGCCATCACCACAAATACCAAAAACGCGGCCAAAGATCCCAAAACAATCAGCGAACTTTGCAATTCCCGGTTAGTTTCCGCCGCCGAACTAGGTATCACTCGCACTCCCGGCGGCAATTTGATTTCCGACAAAACTGTATCCACTTGTTTTAAAGCCTCGCCCAAACTCGCGCCCTTATTAACATTTCCAGCAATCATGAAAACTTGGCGCTGGTTAAGCCTTTGAATTTCCCCAGGCGCTTTTCCCAGTTCAATATTTGCCACATCGCTCAAGCGGATAATGCTGTTATCCCTAGCAGTTAAAGGGATAAATTTTAGTGCAGAAATCGATTGAACCGCAGCGCGATCGAATTGTACCCGCACATCAACCAAACGGTTTCCCCGCTGCAATTGCGTGGGAACAGAACCTTGAATTGCTGTCTGAATTGCCTCTCCAATTTGCCTCGCATTCAACCCGTAGATTTCCGCTTGTTCCCAATTGGGGCGAATCTGCACTTCCGGCTGCTGCGGGTCTGCATCCGGGCGAAAAGTAGCTAAATTTACCTTCTCATCCAAAGTGGCCAATATCTGGCGGCCGGCTTGCTGCAATATTTGTTCGTTTTCGCCCTGAAGCAGGACATCAATTTCCGCGCCGCGCACTGGCGAATTAGTTAAGATCAAACCCCGCACATTTTCTGGATTCAGACGCAAACGAGTATTTTTAGGCAAGTCAATTTTTTGATTTAATTGTTGCGTAACTCGCTGCACAAAATCCAATGTATTAGTGCCAGGTTTTAGCGTAATGTTGGAGCCACCGCGCAGCACATTCTCCACCGTATTGTTGCCGAATAACAGCCCGCCCACCGTCGTCAAAGTGTATTGAGTTTCTGGTTGGCTGAGGAGAATTTTATCAGCTTCGGCCATGATTCTTTGGTTGGTGGCCAAATTTGTGCCGGCCGGAAACAAAGCAAACAATCTCGCTTGACCGGTATTAATTCTGGGCAATATTTCCTGGGGAATTTGACCAGCCATCAGCCAACTGCCGCCGCCCAATCCAATAATCGCTACTGCAAGGATAATCAACCGCCACCGCACTATGCCAGATAAAAATTTACCGTAGCCGGCGGTAGCATTGGTAAAAGATCGATCGAATGCGCGTAGCGGCCAAAAGTTGCTCAAACCGCTGGATACCCGCATCGCTAGCAGTCGAGAAGCCATCATCGGTACAACTGTCAATCCGACAATCAGAGAGGCGGCGACGGAGAAGGTGATGGTGAGAATTAATTCGTTGAAAAGTAAGGAAACTAAGCCACCTATTAGCAAAAATGGTAGTACGGCAACTAAGTTAGTGAGGGTGGAAGCAAATAAAGCTGATTCTAATTCTTGGCTGCTTTTTTCGGCTTGCTGCATCAACTGCTTGTTACTTAAGCGCTGCTTGCCGTTTGCACTGTTTTTATTGCTGGTTCCTTCGACAATATTCTCCAGCATCACGATCGAGTTATCGACCACAATTCCCACGCCCAGCGCCAAACCGCCCAAACTGAAAACGTTCAGAGATAGGCCAAAAACTCCCATCAGAATAATCGCCATTAAAGTTGCGAGGGGAATTGCCAGGACAATAATCAAAGTTTGGCGCAGGGAAGCGAGGAACAGCAAAACTGCTGCCCCTGCTAAAACAGCCCCCGTTAAACCAGAAAATAGGACGTTGCTAATAGAATCGCGGATGAACTTAGATTCGTCGAAGGTATTGACGATAGTCGTACCTTCGGGAATGATCCCGGATGCTTTTAATTCTTCTAGCCGCTTTTTGATACCGTCTACAACTGAGATTGTATTGGCGTCAGGCTGCTTTTGAATGCTAATTTTTACGGCTGCTTTCTGATTTAGAAATACTTTAACTCGCTCTTCTTCTGTACCGTCAATTACCTGGGCAAAATCTCGCAAAAACACTCGTTTTGGCGGATTGGAACCCGATGCTTGAAAAGAAATTGCCTGAATTTCTTTGGCGTTTTTAAATCGTCCGACGGTACGGGTTAAAGGTTCCGCTGCTTCTTGCCGCAGTCGCCCGCCGGAAGTGTCGAGGTTGCGGGATTCGAGGGCGGATAAAACGTCGGAAATACTGACGCCTAAAGATTGCAAGCGATTTAAGTCAATATTTACTTGAATTTCTTCTTGCACGCCGCCGGCAACGTCAACTGCTGCTATTCCTGGAATTACGTTTAGTTCTCTGGATAATTCTTCGTCGGCAAATACGCGCAAGTCAACTCCTTGCAAGGAGTTGGAAGTGAGGGCAAATTCGTAAATCGGCTGTTGGGAAGGGTCAACTTTGAAGAGAGTGGGCGATTCAACTGTATCGGGAAGTCGGTTGCGGATGCGGTTGACAGCGGCGGTGGCGTCGTTGAGGGCCTGGTCGATGTTGCCCCCCGGTTTGAAGAATAAATCGACGCTGACTTGTCCTTCCCGGGTGCGGGAGAAAACTTGCATGACGCCTTCAGTGGCGGACAGTCCTTGTTCGAGGGGGCGGGTAACTTCGTCTATTGCTACTTCTGGGGAGACTCCGGGGGCGTCTAAGCGCACGCCAATGCGGGGATAGGTGATGGAGGGTAGCAAGTCAACGGGCAGTTGGGTGATGTAAAAAAAGCCCACGATCATAATCGCAAGTGTCAGCATGAGGGTGCCGATGTGGCGGCGAATCGCGGTCGCGCTAATGCTGAATCCGGGTTTGTCGGCTGTCATTTGATTTTAGATTTTAGATTTTAGATTTTAGAATGGGTAAAGTTCACACCGTCAGTCAGCCTGCAAAGGAATGAATCGCATGGCTAGTGACCAAATTGTTTTCAGTCAGGCTTGATTTTGTATAGGGAGTGAGAGAATATTTACGCTCCGCACCTGACAAGTAGTATAATAAATTTTAATAAATTGTCAAAAATGTTTTTTATAATATTCCTTTAGAGGTAGTCGATCGCCCAAAACGCAGATTGACAGAAATTGCGATCGGCTTTTTTATAGATCGAAAGCAATGGCGATTTACCGCTATCGTGGGGGTGGGTTTACTATATTGTTGGTCTTACCCACAGATTGTTTGTAAAGTCCGCCCCTCCATTCTTATTCGGCGTAGCTGATTTACGGTATGAAAGGCTAAATATGCCGGGTCTTCCCTACTTAGTGTGATCATTTATCTAAAATTAATGACCTAAATTTTTACACAGCAAGGGTTTCCGGTCTTACTTTAGTTAATTTGGAGCCATTTTTTCCTTCGATTCATACATAGCTTGAGTTTTCACTACTTCAACTAATGGCTGGGCATACTAAGTAGGGCTTGCTGAATCAGTGAGAAAAGTAAACAGTGTATGGGTTTTCCGACCAAAAAAGTAGTAAGGGTGCAA
>NZ_JAUBUR010000002.1:0-14300 GCF_036705485.1 Microcoleus sp. AT9b-C3
ACTGGTTCGCGGATGCCGTCGATGTCCACTGGGGGGGCAGCGATGAAGGCGATGATGTAGCAGATGGTGGCGCTGAGGAGGGTAGGAATCATCAAGACGCCGAACCAACCTACATAAATGCGGTTGTCGGTGGATGTGACCCACTCGCAGAAGCGTTCCCAGACGTTGGCGCTTTCGCGCTGCTGTAAGGTTGTTGTCATGGTTTTATGATTGCTGTATTTGGTTGTCAATGTTCGGATGATGTTTATATTATTAACTGTGTTGTTAAGGTTTGTAAAGGGGTTGAGCGACAGTTAAACTGATGACTGTGATTAGGAAAGCTGATGAAAGGAGAGAGAGGGGCGATCGCCCCCGCGCGAAAAGATATGCCAGGGTGTTCTTCGGCGCACCTCAACCCTAACGAACGGGATCTATGGGAGGTGGAGAAGGTAGAGGAACAGGAGCGAGGACAGGTGGAGAGACTGGCCTGCCAGCAGGTCGAGAAATCCTGAACTGCTGGAGTTGCTGCGGGGTGAGCGATCGCAAAATTCTCAGTCCGAGAGTGTCTCGGGAGATGCTTAAAGCGTAGTTCGGCTCTAAATACGGGCGGAAATTGGATTTGTTGTTCAAATAGCTTTCCATGAAAGCTAGGCTGAGTCCGTTGAGGTAGCGGCGGGCTAAAGCTGGTTCGGGTCCGATCGCCTCTGCGGGTGGCAGAAATACGCTTTGAGGGGAATCCTCGATCGTTGAGAAGTGAGTCCCGTTAATCATCAATACGAGATATTTGTTGAGCGATGTCAGCCATGTGAACGGTTGAATTTGTTCCAGGAAAGCGGGGGCGACGGTATCGGCGCTGCCTGCGATTAGCATGACTGGGATTTGGATTTTGCTGAGGTTTGTTTCTCCCAGAATGCTGCTGACGATCGGGTTGATGGCGATCGCAGCTTTGACGCGCGGGTCCGCGAAATTGTACTGGTTGCGCTCTAGGCCGCGGGCGCGGCACTGCAACAGTAGGGAGAGGTTCCAAGTATCGTTTTCGAGTCCGCAATCTTTGTCTAGCTGTGCAAAATTAATCCCTGCCCCGGCTAATGCTAAAGCCGTATAGCCACCGAAAGACTGGCCGATGACGCCGACTCGCTGCAAGTCGAGCTGCCCTTGGTAGGCCGGATCGGTTGTAGAAAGTTTGGTTAAATAATCGAGCAGGTCTTTGATGTCGAGGGGGCGGTTGACAAATTCTGCTGGTTCTGCTACTTCACTGGCTCTGCCTGTTACTAAGTTTTGGATTTGTTGGGCGTTGCTGCCGGGGTGTTCGGGGACGGCGACGGCAAAGCCGTAGGAGGCTAGGTGTTTGGCTAAATACTGGAAGGAAAGGCGATCGGAACCTAAACCGTGGGAAATTACTACTACTGGAGCCGGTTGCGGGCTCCCCTGTGGTAAGTAAATGTCCATATCAAACGTGCGATCGCGATTTGGACTCGTCAGAGTTACCGATGATTTTTTCCAAGTATAGGGGCCCGGTAGCTGGGGCTGCAGCATTTCGGCGGGCGGTATGGGGGGTTCTAAGGCTGCTTGCGCTTCGGACAACTGGGCGACTCCGGCGATCGTCTGATTGGAACGGTTGATCAGGGATGTCAGCTCGTTGGCGATACCCAAGGCGCGAGCGATGTCAATCCTGATGCCATAAGTGGGGAATTTCCGCAGCACGTTGAGTATTGTCAGGCCTTCTGGATCTGAGGCTGCTAAAATCAGGGCGGCTCGGATGGCATAAAATCCGGGCTGCCGAGCTTTGGTTTGAATTACTCGGCCCAAGCGTTTCAGCAGCACTTCTCCTTGAGGCGTGTAGAGAAATTGGGCGATCGTTACGTGGCTGATTTCAGCTTTTGCTTGCAGGGCGCTGCGAATCTCGGCTAGCTGAGAGTCTTTGACGTACTGAGCGAAGCCGTCCAAGTTTGAGTCTATTTTGCCTTCTTTGGCGAAAAGTGCCAGGGATTCGATGGGAACTGATTCTTCTAGCGGCCCGTAAGTTACGTAAATTCGCTCGGCACCCATTGCCGGTGCTGCAGTGCAAACAGCAGTGAATGCAAACAATCCTAGGTATTTTGGGGCGATCGACCGCCGAGTGCGAAGGGCAGCAGTGGAGAGGCTCGAAAACAGACAGTTCATAACTTTCACACCTAGGACTTCTAATAATTAGTCGGTGAAATGATGTAAATTGTTTCACTAACATTTAATACCAAAAAATCGTTCTGTTGCTTCGGATGCTTCCGAAATTAGGTTATCTTGGGAAGCATAGCCAAAAAAGCAATTTTCTGACCTGACAAGACTAGCTGAAATTTAAAATTCAACGCCGAGGGGTCAAACCTACTGGAATGCCCATTGATTATTTTTTCAGCTATGCAAGATATTTTCGATCGAGTTTGTAACTACAGCCTGAGTGAGAGAATTTATGATGTTCAATGCAACTGCTATCCTGATTGACGCTTTTGTGCAAGAGCTGCAGGCCGGCTACCGTCGCACCTACGGCAAGTACAAGCCTGACTACCCTGAAATTATCGCCTGGGCAGGGACTATGGCTCTGGAAAATATCGCTAACTGCGATGCTCTGTACCACAATGTGGAACACACAATGCTCGTGGCTTTGGTGGGACAAGAGATTCTCCGGGGCAAGCATATTCGCGAAGGAGGAGTGTCGCCGGAAGATTGGCTGCACTACCTGATTTCGCTGCTGTGCCACGATATCGGCTACGTCAAAGGTGTTTGCCGCCAAGACCAAGAAGCTGTGGGACTCTACGCTACGGGTATTGACGGGGGCATGGTTTCTGTGCCGATCGGCGCAACTTCTGCCAGTTTAACTCCTTATCATGTCGATCGAGGAAAACTCGTAATTGACGAACGCTTCGGCGGCCACACATTAATTGATGCCGAACAAATCAAGCGCAATATTGAATTGACCCGCTTTCCCGTTCCTGCTAGCGAAACTCATCAAGACCGAAACAATTATTCGGGACTCGCTAGGGCCGCCGATTTGATCGGTCAGTTGAGCGATCCAAATTACCTGCGAAAAATAAGTGCCCTGTTCTACGAATTTGAGGAAGTCGGCACTAATAAAATCTTGGGCTACAAGTCTCCGGGAGATTTGCGGCAAAATTACGCCAAGTTTTATTGGAACGGAGTTTTTCCCTATATTCCAGCAGCTTTGAACTATTTGGAATTGACCCAGGGAGGCAAACAAATTATTGCCAACCTCTACGCCAATGTATTTCAGGTAGAACACGCTGAACCGCTCGCTTTCACAAAGCCCAACGCTCAAGAATTCACCAAAGCCTGCGCCAATAGTAACTTGAATGGCGAAAAAGATGGTGATAATCTTCAACCTTCCATGTCTGGGGAAAACAAGAAATTTACAGAATTTCCCGACTTAAATTTGTGATTATTTACGCCCAGAATGGGGCATCTATAAAGGCGTGTCAGTGGATTTTAAAATTGATAATTCAGTGTGATATGCTTGGCGCAACGTTCTGCTTTCAATCAGTCGAAGGATTTGAAATTTAATCCATAGATGAATCGGGGATGTTGAACAAGAGTCGAAAAAATTGGCCGACTGGCAACTCCTGTCGGAAATTAAGTATCCGTTTTTTGGCAGCGTGAGAATTAGGATAAGTTTTGATTTTTTAATTGCTGCAGATTGGTTTTTAGCTCAAATTTAGATTAATTATCTCAAATCTAAAATTGCTGTGGCAGCAGATAGGTTGCTTGCTCGTTTTTTTTGAGCTAAAATGAAAAGTTATCATCAAAAATTTAACATCGAAAATCGAAAACCTTAAATTGATATGGCAGCAGAAATTCAGCAGCAAATTCAACAGTTGAGGCAGCAGCTACAGGAAGCTAGCTATGCTTATTATGTTCTCGATGCGCCGCTCATGCCAGATGAAGTGTACGATCGACTTTATCGACAGTTACAAGAATTAGAATCAGAGTACCCAGAATTAATTACTGCGGAAAGTCCGACTCAGCGGGTGGGAGAACAGCCTGCTACTCAATTTTTTAGCGTCAAACACAATATTCCTCTCTACAGTTTGGAAAATGCTTTTAATTTTGAAGAATTTGCTAAATGGCAGGAACGCTGGCAAAGGGTAGCAGGGGAGAATCAGCCATTAACTGCTGAATATGTTTGCGAGTTAAAAATTGACGGTTCTGCTTTAGCATTAACCTATGAAAATGGGGTTTTAGTTCGCGGTGCGACGCGCGGAGACGGCATTGCGGGAGAGGAAATTACTCAAAATGTCAAGACTATTCGATCGATTCCTTTAAAGTTAAATTTAGATAATCCGCCGCCTGTTGTGGAAGTGCGGGGAGAAGCTTTTTTGTCTTTAGCTGTGTTTGAGGAAATTAATCGGGAACGGGAAAAAGCGGGGGAACAATTGTTTGCTAATCCTCGCAATGCTGCGGCGGGTACGCTGCGGCAGTTGGATTCTAAAATTGTGGATAAACGCAGGTTGGATTTCTTTGCTTATACTCTACATTTAGATCGGGATAACGAGGGTAACACGCAGTGGGATTCGTTGGAATTGTTGCGACGAATGGGGTTTAAGGTGAATCCCAATCGCAAAATTTGCTATTCTTTGGATGAGGTTCGGGAGTATTACGAATATTGGGATACTGAACGGCGAAATTTGCCTTACATGACGGATGGGGTTGTTGTCAAGATTAATTCGGTTTTGCTGCAAAAACAATTGGGTTTTACTCAGAGGTTTCCGCGTTGGGCGATCGCCCTGAAGTATCCTGCGGCCGAAGTGCCTACAATAGTAGAAGCTGTCACCGTGCAAGTAGGGAGAACCGGGGCTCTGACTCCTGTAGCGGAACTCAAACCGGTGCAGTTGGCTGGGACGACGGTTTCGCGGGCTTCTCTCCACAACAGCGATCGACTTTCCGACCTAAATCTCCATATTGGCGATACTGTAATTGTTAGAAAAGCTGGGGAAATTATACCAGAAGTTGTGCGAGTTTTGCCGGAACTCCGCCCCCCCAATGCTCAACTTTTCCAAATTCCTAGTTGCTGTCCCGAATGCGAACAGCCTGTAGTTCGGGAAAAGGGGGAGGCCGTTACTCGCTGCATTAATACATCTTGTCCAGCAATTTTGAGGGGTTCGCTGATTCATTTTTGCAGCCGGGATGCTCTGGATATTAACGGTGTTGGGGAAAAGTTGGTGCAGCAGATGGTTGATAGCAATCTGCTCAATTCTGCGGCGGATTTGTACGATTTGACTGCGGAAAGATTGATGAGTTTGGAACGCATGGGTAAGAAGTTAGCAGAAAAGTTGGTAAGTGCGATCGCCCAATCGAAAAATCAACCTTATTCGCGCGTACTTTACGGCTTGGGCATCCGCCACGTCGGCAGCGTGAATGCTCAATTGCTGACAGAAAGATTTACCAATGTGACAGATTTGGCTTCTGCATCAGCCGCAGCTATTGAAGGCGTTTACGGTATTGGGCCAGAAATTGCTCAAGCTGTTTATCAGTGGTTTCGAGTGCCGGCAAATCAAAGTTTAATTGCACGGTTGAAAACTGCGGGATTGCAATTGCAGTCAGAAGTTAAAAATTCCAATTTAGCCAGCACAAATTTACAACTTGCAGGCAAAACTTTTGTGCTGACGGGAACTTTGCCAACTTTGAAACGAGATGAAGCTAAAGATTTGATTCAAAAAGCAGGCGGTAAAGTCACAAGTTCTGTGAGTGCTAAAACAGATTATGTGGTTGTGGGAGAAGATGCTGGTTCTAAGTTGGAAAAGGCTCAATCTTTGGGAATCGAACTACTTTCAGAATCTGAGTTATTAGAACTGCTATCGCAACCATAAATGATTGGTGAAAGTCAATATATCTCTCTTTTTTCTTCCTCTGCGCCCTCTGCGCTCTCTGCGGTTCCCAAAAAAAGCTGATTCACTTGAGCAGTTTTCCATGAACATCGCCAACAATTCTATTGCCCTAGGTGCAAAATAGGCGATTGCGAATTGGGCAATACCTCAAAAGGCATAGAAATCGCCCTCGCCCTTGCTGAATATACATACTTCCCCGGCGGTGCGGCCCGAATCTGTTGTCGGTACAGGCTAGTTTTGCTAAAATTTGATAAAGTTTGCAATAGCGATGGCAACTGCCAGCTTAGCCAAATCCCAGCAATCATAGGAGATACATTATGTCTGAAATTCCAGCAGAACAAACACAAACAAACTTGACAACTCCAGAAATAACTACCGAAAGCTCAATTTCTGGCGTAGAAAATGTGAAAAATAATTTGGGAAACTTCCTAAATAGTTGGAAGTTGAAAGCAGGATTAGCAGTTGCTGTACTGTTTGCAGTGTCGCTATTTGCTTTCTACTGGCAGCATATGATTGCAGTCGTAGGTATGAAGAGTTGGTCGGCGCGATCGGGAGCTAACCCGATCGAATGTATGGTAAGAGATACTAATAACGACGAGTATGTCAGTTGCAGCGCCCTCCTCGATCAGCAGATTGTTCCTCTGGAGTGCAGTTCGAGTTTGTTCAATATCGGCTGTCGAGTCAATTACGGAACTGCAGCACCAAACCCGAGACAAATCAACCCTAGATAGAGCATCTGCAGGTTAGAGAGGATTGTTGAAGGAACAGGTTTGCTACTTAAAATATGGGACTTACAAAAAAAATCTCACCGTGAAAAGAGTTCACCAATAAAGAGCGGAAAACTCTTGTTTTTCTTGTTGTAAATAAGCAGGTAATGAAAGTTACCTGCTATTGCCATGAGGTAATCTGTGATAGAGGATGTGCGGTAGTATATTAATGTGAAGATTTCACCTTTAGCATGGGTATCAAAGCATCCTCAGCTACTATAATAGATCGGTGCGATCGCCCATAATGATTGCTGACTATCTTTAATAACATTTTCTTCTATCATTGAATCCTGAAAATGATCGAGATTAGCGGCTACGAGATTCTCACTCAAATCTACGAAAGTATCAACTCCACCGTTTATCGAGGCATCCGCCAACAGGACAACCAAGCCGTCATCCTTAAATTTCTCAAAGAAGACTATCCTACCCCCTCCGAACTGGTTCGCTTTAAGCAGGAATATGAAATTACCCGAAATCTGAATCTAGAAGGAGTAATTAAAGCTTATGAATTAAAACCCTATCAGAGGACGCTGTGTATCATCCTTGAGGATTTTGGCGCGGTATCTTTAAAACAGTTAATGAATGAGCGTAGGGACTCAGGCAGGGGATTATTGCCCCTACAGGAATTTCTGAGCATTGCTATTACAACGGCGGAAATTCTAAGCAGTATTCACGCGGCGAATATTATTCACAAAGATATTAACCCTAGCAATATTATTTTTAACCCAGAAATCGGGCAACTCAAAATTATAGATTTTGGTATTTCTACTCAATTCACCCGCGAAAATCCAACCCTAAAAAATCCTAACGTCTTAGAAGGTACTTTAGCTTATATTTCACCTGAACAAACAGGAAGAATGAATCGTTCTCTTGATTACCGCACCGACTTTTACTCTCTCGGTGCCACTTTTTATGAGTTGCTGACAGGACAACTTCCTTTTGAAACAAATGATGCCCTAGAGTTAGTACATTGTCATATTGCTAAAGTGCCAATTTCTCCTCATCAAATTAATCCAGAAATTCCCCAGGCCCTGTCAGATATTGTAATGAAACTGATGGCAAAAACCGCGGAGGAGCGATACCAAATTGGTTTCGGAATCAAAAATGATTTAGCAGAATGTTTGCATCAGTTACAAACCACAGGAAATATATCTGATTTCTGTTTAGGGGATCAAGACATTTCCGCCCTGTTTCAAATTCCCCAAAAACTCTACGGACGCGAAGCCGAAGTAGAAGCACTACTCAAAGCATTTGAGCGAGTAGCGGACAATCCCCATTCCCAAATAGAAATGATGTTGGTGGCGGGTTATTCTGGTATTGGCAAATCATCTCTAATAGCCGAAATTCACAAACCCAATACCCGACGGCGCGGCTATTTCACCGCAGGTAAATTTGACCAATTTCAAAAGAGTATTCCTTACTCCGCTGTAGTTAGCGCCTTTAAGGGATTAGTGCGGCAACTATTAACTGAAAATGAAATACAGCTTGAACAATGGCGAGAAAAACTTAGAGGTGCTTTTGGTGTCAATGGTCAGGTGATTATTGATGTAATTCCCGAAGTAGAACTGATTGTCGGCGAACAGCCACCAGTGCCAGAATTAGGGGCAAGCGAGTCGCAAAATCGGTTTAATATTGTCTTCAGTAACTTCATCCGAGCCTTTTGCACAAATGAGCATCCCTTAGTGATATTTCTGGATGATTTACAGTGGGCCGACTCCGCGACACTCAAGTTAATTGAACTGATGGTGACAGATCCAGATATGCAATATCTGTTTTTAATTGGAGCTTATCGGGATAATGAAGTTAGCCCAACGCACCCCTTGATGATGACGCTGGATGGATTGCTCAAAGATGGAGCCACTATCAATTATATTACCTTAGCACCTTTAGAACTAGAAAATATTAGCCAACTGATTGCCGATACATTATATAGCGACCCGGATTCGGTAAAACCCTTGGCAGAATTGGTGATGAGGAAAACAGGTGGTAATCCATTCTTTGTCAATCAGTTTCTCAAAACCCTGTACGCGGAAAACCTGATAATTTTTGATTTCCAGGAGCATAGTTGGCAGTGGAATATTGACCAAATTGAGGCACAAAATATTACCGATAATGTTGTAGAATTGATGATAGGTAAGTTAAAGAAACTGCCGGAACTCACGCAGCAGGTTTTACGTTTAGCATCTTGTATAGGTGCTTCTTTTTACTTAAACACTCTTGCGATCGTTAGTGAAAAACCGAAAGAGGTAATTTTTTCTGACTTAGTTGTGGCAGTTCAGACCGGATTCATCTTGCCCACATCAGAGTTAGATGAAAACCTATTAATTCAAGATTATAAATTTCTGCATGACCGGGTACAACAAGCGGCTTATGCTCTGATTGATGACAATCAGAAAAAAGCGTTTCATCTTCAAATTGGGCGGCTGTTGCTAGCGAATGTATCTGCTGAGCAACTACCGGAAAAAACATTTGAAATAGTCGATCATTTAAACTTAGCGTGGGAATTGATAACTGATGAATCGGAACGGGTGGAATTAGCACGATTGAACTTGGAAGCGGGGAGAAAAGCCAAAGCTTCAACGGCTTATGCCGCTGCTTTAGAGCAATATTTTACTACGGGAATAGAGATGTTGCCGGGAGATGCTTGGCAAGAGCATTATGATTTGACCTTTAGTTTATATCGACAACGGTCTGAATGTGAATATTTATGCGGTAACTTTGAAAAGGCAGAAGAGTTATTTGATTTGATATTAACTCAGGCTCACTCTAATTTAGAACGAGCAGAAATTCAGAATATGCGCGTAATTTTTTATGATAATAAAGGCAAATATTCAGAAGCTATACAAATAGCTTCTGACACCTTAAAAACTTTGGGAGTCAGTTTGCCGATCGCTAATAAAGCAGAAATTTGGTCAGAATTGGAATTCGAGTTACAGTTATACAGAGTTAGTCTCCAAAGAATCAAGATAGCCGAGCTAATTGATGCACCCAAGATGATTAACTCAGAAATAATAGCCTGTATGAAGCTTTTAGAAAATCTTACTGGACCTACTTATTTTACTAACCAAGACTTGTGTGCTTTGGGCTCGCTGAAAATGGTCAATCTTTCTATTGCACACGGCAACTCCGAGCACTCGGCTCATGGATATACTTACTGGGGAGCTATGGGAGCTCCAAGATTAGTTGATTATAAGATTGGTTATGAATGGGGTCAATTAGGCATGAAGCTGGCCGAGCAGTTTAATAATGCTAGTTTATATTGCAAAGTTCTCGATATCTTTGGTGGTCATATTAATCCCTGGCGAAGCCATCTTAAAAAAGGTATTTCTATTCTTAGAAAGGGGTACCAAATAGGTGTAGAATTTAGAGATATTTGGGCGGCTTATACTTCTTACCATTTGGTGATCCAAAGAATTATAGCTGGGGAAAACTTTGACAGTATTCTTGATGAGTCTAACAAATATCTTGAGTTTAACAAGCAAATCAAAAATTCTGCTTTGGTTGGGAGTCAGCAATTATATCAGTATTTTATCTTAAATTTACAGGGATCAACCAGGGAAATTTTTTCTTTTAGCGATGAGAATTTTGATGAATATCAGTGCCTCCAAATGTGGGAGAAAAAAAATTTTATGACGGGGATAGTGCCGTATAACCTATTTAAAACACAAATTTTCTTCCTATATGGAGATTATAAAAATGCTCTGACAACCGCCAAAAAAAGCGATGAAATTCTCGTTTTTATTACAGGTATACCCAGTCAAGCCGAGCATTATATGTACTATTCTTTAATTTTAACTGCTCTTTACCCAACTGCTACCAACTCGCAACAGCAGGAATATGAGGAAATTTTAAAAGTCAATCAACAGAAGATGAAAATTTGGGCAGATAACTGTCCTGAAAACTTCCTGCACAAATATCTACTGGTAGAAGCGGAAATTGCTCGCATTACTGATAAAGAAATAGAATTAATATGGGACTTGTACGATCGCGCCATTGCTTCAGCCCATGAAAATCAGTATATTCAGAATGAAGCTTTAGGCAATGAACTAGCAGCTAAGTTCTGGCTAGGTAAAGCCAAACAGGAAATTGCCAAACTTTATATGAGAAAAGCGCATTATGGCTACCAACTTTGG
This sequence comes from Microcoleus sp. AT9b-C3, assembly GCF_036705485.1. Lineage (NCBI taxonomy): Bacteria > Bacillati > Cyanobacteriota > Cyanophyceae > Oscillatoriales > Microcoleaceae > Microcoleus > Microcoleus sp. AT9b-C3. Next base: position 10,753 of record NZ_JAUBUR010000002.1, read on the forward strand.
GGGGCTAAGCGTAAAGTAGAGGATTTGGAGCAGAAATATCCGCAGTTGCTACCCAAGGTATCTGCCCAGAAACAAACTGATTTGCCGACTACTACTATTTGCACAGCTTCTTCAACAACTGGAGCAAGTTCAAATATAGACTTGTCCACAGTTATCAAAGTTTCCCAAGTTCTTGCTGGTGCAATTGTCCTTGACCAATTATTAGCCAAATTAATGAATATTTTGCTGGAGAATGGAGGCGCCCAAACAGGTTTACTGATTTTCTCAAATAATGGCAAGTTAACTATTGAAGCGACTGGTCAATTCGACCCACCCAAGGTGGAAGTTTTGCAATCTATTGCTGTTGAAGCCGGGGACGATATGCCGGTGGGGATGTTTAAATATGTCGAAAGAACTCTGGAAGATATAGTGCTATCAGAGGCTACGAAAGAAGGTGTATTTATTAGCGAACCTTATGTTGTGAAAAATCAGCCTAAGTCGGTTTTATGTACTCCTATTATCAATCAAGGCAAATTGCTCGCCCTTCTGTATCTAGAAAATAATTTGACTACTGGGGCATTTACGCTCGAACGTTTAGAAGTCCTTAAAGTTCTATCTTCCCAAGCCGCTATTTCCATTGAAAATGCCTTGCTGTATCGCACCTTAGAAGATAAAGTCCAAGAACGCACAGCTCAACTAGGTCAAGCTAATCAAGAAATTAGCACTCTCAATGAACTCCTCAAAAAAGACAATCTGCGAATGAGTGCGGAACTCGATATTGTCAAACAACTGCAACAAATGGTGTTGCCAAAACAGTCAGAATTAGAGGCAATTGAAGGCTTAGAAATAGCTGGATTTATGGAACCAGCCGATGAAGTTGGCGGCGATTACTACGACGTATTGCAACAGGATGGTCAAGTCAAGATTAGCATTGGCGATGTCACGGGACACGGTTTAGAAAGCGGCGTGTTGATGATTATGGCACAAACGGCTGTCAGGACGCTTCAGAAAATGAAAGAAACAGATCCAGTGAAGTTTTTGGATGTCCTCAACCAGACTCTTTATGACAATCTCCAGCGCATGGACTCTTCTAGAAATATGTCTCTAGCTATATTAGACTATGCCGGAGGTGTCCTGAAATTAAGCGGACAACATGAGGAAATGATTGTGGTGCGCGCTGATGGAAAATTGGAGTGCATAGACACGGTGGATTTAGGCTTTCCCATTGGCTTAGTAGAAGAGATTGGCGACTTTATTGCTCAAGAAGAAGTGCAGTTAAATCCTGGGGATGTGGTGGTGCTTTATACTGATGGAATTCCTGAAGCTTTCGATATTAATAAAGAGGAGTACGGATTAAAGAGGTTGTGGCAAGTGGTGGTTGAAAATCGTCAGCGCCCTGCCCAAGAAATTAGGAAAGCTGTGATTGATGATGTGCGGCAGTATATTGGCACTCAGAAGGTTTTTGATGATATTACTTTGGTGGTGATGAAGCAGAAATAGAGTTCCAAACCCCCTGGATCGATCGCCGGTTGAAACCGATCCTTGTCAAAGAAAGTCAGTCGGCGGTTGAAACCGCTACTACACAACAAAAGTCCGCCTTCGCGGACTGAAGAAATCGAGATGGCAGCTTACCAAGGGCTTCCGATCATGGTGAAACTACTCCAGTAGTAAGGATGAGAAAAATTGTGGTTTGCTTGTTGTAAATTAGTAGGTAAATTTAACTGGCCGCCTGTTGTTACTAGCTGTCCGTTTTCCAGCCGCACTTTACCGGACATTATTGCTTGTTGAGCGCGTTGCAAAGCTTCTGCCTTAGTTGTGGTTCCTCGCAACTGGTGGTAAAATTCGCTCATCAGCCCCAAAGTGCCTCCATCGTCAACATACCACAAACTCCCTAAAGCAGATTTCGTGCCGGATTTTACTGCTAAACCTCCAAAACCTAACTCTGCTTCCCGATCGCCCACAGCAGTTCTACAAGCACTCAATACTAACAAGTCTACCTGCGGATTGCGCCAATTTAAACTCTCCATGCGATCGAGCTGCAATTTGGAATTCCACAGTTGAATGTAGGAATTGCTCGCTTTTCCCGGTTTGAATTCAGCGTGAGTTGCTAGGTGAACGATCCGAAATCCTCCCTTGGCGTGTTCCGAGTTGAGATTATCTAAAGTGAAAGTGGAATTGAGGAAAGATGGGCTCTGCCACTGAGCAGAAATTGTTTGTAATTCGATCGGCACACTGGGCAAGGGCTGTTGGTCAACAAATTCTGACCTTCCCATTGCTAGCACGGTGGCGTCTCTAACAGCTTTATAATCGGTATTAGTCGAACTAAAACTTGGAATTAGGCTGAAACTGTATTTTTCAATCAAGAAGCCTTTACCGTCGTGTAAAGCGGCAAACGGCAGGCTTCGCAATCCCGCATCGACTGACAGTAACAAAGTCTGAATTCCTAAGTTTTCTAAGTCTTTTTCTAGGGGTGCGATCGCCCACTTATATAGTTGCTGGGCTGCCCTTAGATAGCTGGTACTAGCGCGTTTTGCGGGATTGGTGATTTCAGCGCGCAACTCCTGGACGGTGGGGAAAAGAGCTGCTCTGTTGGCTTCGGGGACGCTGTAGTGAATCGGTCGCCCCACGGGAGGAACTAAAATTAGTTCTAATTGTTCGTCTCGCGAGACTATGTAGATAATACCAGACCGCTTGCCGGTTTGCTGTTCGATATTTTTTAAAGTTTCTTGGAATGTCGAAATCAAGACATTTTCCTCTGGGATGTTGGCTTTTACCCCCAAGTATGCTCCAAATTCTTGATTCCTCATTTCTTCAATTTTCCAGACTATATTCTGTATGTCGTTGACTTCAAAAAGTCGATTGGGAGACGGAACATATCCCAGAACTAAATTAGAAGTAGGGTTGACTGTTGGTGGTTGTTTTGATTCAGGTGGGGATGGTACGATGTCGGGTGGTAATTGACTGGTGATACTTTGATCGATGGTTAAAATTCGATCGGCTGCTACACCGGGATCGTCTAGCGGTGGAATTTTGCGGCGTTGAAAGTCTTCTGAATCAGGGGGTGAAGATTCTCCTTGCGGTGTGGGTGTATCGGCGGCTGTGGGCGATTTTGGTGCAGTCACAGGTGCGGGCACTTGTATTTCCCTAGGATCGATTGGAGTGGGAGTGACACTCGGAGTGGGAGTGACACTCGGAGTAGGAGTGGGAGTGACACTCGGAGTAGGAGTGGGAGTGACACTCGGAGTAGGAGTGGGAGTGACACTTGGAGTGGGAGTTGGGGTTACTAGCGGAGTGGGAGTTTCACTCGGAGTCGGAGTTGGGGTTACTAGCGGAGTGGGAGTTTCACTCGGAGTCGGAGTTGGGGTTACTAGCGGAGTGGGAGTGACAACTGGAGTCGGAGTGGGAGTGACAACTGGAGTCGGAGTGACAACTGCAGTGGGAGTTGGAGTTACTACCGGAGTGGGAGTGACAACTGGAGTCGGAGTTGGAGTAACAACTGGAGTCGGAGTTGGAGTTACTACCGGAGTTGGAGTGACAACTGGAGTCGGAGTTGGAGTTACTACCGGAGT
>NZ_JAUBUR010000002.1:14400-107445 GCF_036705485.1 Microcoleus sp. AT9b-C3
GGAGTCGGAGTTGGAGTTACTACCGGAGTTGGAGTGACAACTGGAGTCGGAGTTGGAGTTACTACCGGAGTTGGAGTTGGTGTTGGCGTCGGATCGATCGCGTCATCAGTGAAAAACGCAATATTACCAACACTACTAGAACGCGGAAACGACTGCGATGTAATGGTAGATTGTCCCGTTGTAATTGCACCCGCCGTACCGTTGCTAGCAGCATCGCCCACCACAAACGGTTGAATTGGCGTCCCTCCATCTCCCCCAGCGTGTGTAATTGCGATATTTCCGCCACCTGTGCCGCCAGCAGTAGAAATACTAGCAAATCCCGTCGGCGAAAAAGGTGTTGAAAAACCACCCGTAGCCCGGAAAAAATTGCCTGTTATTGCTGTGACATCGCCACCGGTGCCGCCTGTACCGCCTTGGGCATTGATAAACTCTACTTGAATATCGCCGATCGGATCTAAGAAGACATTGCCGGCATTTCCGACTATAGCGCTAGAGTTAATTTGTCCGGTGGTAATTGAAGTTATCGCCTTAACAGTTATGTTGCCGCCGCTGTTGGCCGATGTATTCAAATTGCCTGCGGTGAAATTGTTACCGCTTGTAAATAGAATTTCTCCGCCATTAGTAGTAATATTTTTAACGCTTATATCGCCCTTGGCAGTAATATCGACTTTGGCGGCGGTGACATCTCCCGATAAGTTGACTTTTTCCGTGTTAAGTGCTGTCAATTGTTGCGCGTTAATTGTCGAGTTGCCTGTTACATTGCCAGCATTATCGATCGCAAGATTTCCTAACTTGCTCGTAGCGCCAACCGGACCGTTGAAAGTGATGCTGCCGCTACCTGCATCCAGATTTAGGCTGCGGGCCGCATCAATACTGTCGATCGCACCTCCAAAGGCAATATTCCCCCCGGCCGTACTCAATATCGCATCTTTCGTCAACCCGAGAACACCGTTAATATTGATATTGCCATTATTAGTAGTAACATTGCCACCCAACTTAGTGCTGGCCGCAGCAATATTAAAACCAGAATTGCTCGCAATATTACCGTTAGTGAATTCCGCCTGCGTTGCCGTAACATTCACAACAGAAAGTGGTGCTGTTCCTCCGATATTTCCTTGTACCAGCACATTGCCTGTAGCCGCATCTAAGTTCAACAAATGATTACCGTCTATCGCACCTGTTATCTTAATATCTCCGCCGCCGGTACGGAGATTAATATCGTTGCCGAGGTTGACAGTGCCGTTGAGAGCGATCGGATTTTTATTGGTATTGATGCCATAATTCAAATTAATTGTGGCAGCGTTGAGAGCAATGCTGCTGTTGTCATTGCCGGTAAGAGTGCCATCAAGTGCGATCGTACCAGTACCCGTTTGAATATTTACTGGGTCTAAAAATGTAAGATTATAGGGAATACTAATATTGGCACTGCTATCCGATCGCCCGATCGCGATCGAGCTAAATCCATTTTGAATCAAATTAAGTTCCGATGCCGTCAAATCTAAACCGCTAGTATTGTTATCAATTCCGCCAACAGCAATGTTTTGTCCGGCTGTTGCGGGTTGCAGCGTTAACGCGCCCGTACCCGAAACATTCCCAGAAAAATCAATTTCACCTGCAGTTAAATTCAGCGGGTTACTACCTGCCGATAAACTCGAACCGAAAGCAATAGTTGCATCTCCGAGTGTAAAATTTACAGGAGCTTTTAATGTCACCGGACCGCTAAAACTAATGTTATCATTAGTTGTGGCGATATTTCCCTTAACCGCCACAGTTCCCACGCCATTTTGAATAAATTCACCGTCTAAATTCAGGTTTTTCTCAATATTGAGATTTACCTTATTGGTGATTGTGAGCGCGCCGTCATTGGTGGTTGTTACAGTTTCTTTGAGATTGACAGTATCAGCCACAATACCCAGATTGCCAGCTACGTCAACTGTCTTGTTGAAAGTAATCCCGCTGCCTGAAATAATCGAGTTTGGGGCAACAGTGACAGCATCTGCATAAGTTTGACTGCCAGTTGTAGTGACATTGCCCCCTAAAGATATCTTGCTGTTGGCAGTTAAATTAGTGAGAGGAGTTGTTTCGCCGATCGTACTTTTGAAGGTAAGATTACCGCTAGCCGCCTTCACAGTCAAATCGCTGGTACCATCAACAGTCTTATTGAAAGTAATGCTGTCGCCTGAAAGAATCGGATTCTTGGCAACAGTGACAGCATCTCCATAAGTTTGACTGCCAGTTGTAGTGACATTGCCATTGAGTTGAGTTGTGCCGCCATCTGTAGTCAAACTCGCGGCCTTGACTGTTTGATTAAATGTGGTTTTTCCTGTAGAGTTAGCTTTTAAATTGCCCATCCCACCAGCACCAACTGCACCATTGAAGGTAACATTACCGTTAACCGCTTTCACAGTCAAATCGCTGGTACCATCAACAGTATTATTAAAAGTAATGCTGTCACCTAAAAGAATTGGATTCTTGGCAATTGTAACTGCATCTCCATAAGTTTGACTGCCAGTTGTAGTGACATTGCCATTGAGTTGAGTTGTGCCGCCATCGGTAGTCAAACTCGCGGCCTTGACTGTTTGATTAAATGCGGTTATTCCTGTAGAGTTAGTGGTAATTTTTCCTAAAGCTTTGGTATTGCCAAGTGTACCATTGAATGTAATATTACCTGCACCCCCATTTACAGTCAAGTCGCTGCCAATGTTATTGGCATCAACAGTCTCGTTGAAAGTAATGTCACTGCCTGCGAGACTCGGATTGTTGGCAATTGTAACTGCATCTCCATAAGTTTGAGTGCCAGTTGTAGTGACATCGCCCTTAAGTTCGGTTGTACCGCCAGCATTGGTGGTGAAACTGGTAGCCTTGACAGCATTAAATGTAGTGGAACCAGCACTGTTGACGGTGAGATTTCCTAATACTGTCGCGTCGCCGATCAAACCTTTAATCTCAATTTTTCCAGTACCTGTTTCTAACGTGAGATTACCAGTGCCATCAATGTTATTGTTAAACAGAATATTGCCACCTGCAGCAGCGCCATTGCTGACTAACACGCTATCTCCAACTAGGGTATTGCCGTTAATTGTGATATCTTGAGATTTGGTGGTAATATTGCCATTCAGCTTATTAGTTGTAGCAGTCAGAGTAATTGAAGCATTATCAGTTCCCGAAATCGATTGATTGGGATTTACAGAAATAGTGCCTTGAGTATTGAAACTCACAGGATCGGGAAAAGATACCGGCAAATTCTCTACAGTGATATTGCCTGTAGTAGTCTTCCCTCCGAAAACAATGGCACTAAAGCCATTACGCAATGAGGATAAAAACGGTGATCCTATATCGATCGCCTGCGGATCGTCAGGAAGTCCAGCCTGGAAGCGAATTCCTACATTGGGCGAAAAAGGCTGAATTGAAAAAGTGCCTTTACCCTGCGCGGAACCTGCTCCCGAAAAGCCAATCTCATTGCCGATAATGCTAATATTTCCAGTAGTGGGCAACCCATTAGCATCAATGCTATTTATCCCAACTTCATTGGGAGTGGCGATCGCGATATCTCCACCTGCACCGGAACTAGAGCTAGAATTAATTACTCCTGAGTATGCAAAAATGTTGCCTGTTTGACTCGTGAGTGTGATTTTTCCGCCATTACCACCAGTGGAACTGGAGTTAAGATTACTAGCGTTAATCGTATTGTTAGCACTGAGTGTAATCGGGCCACCATTTCCGGTACTGGGTGTCGTATCAATTGCCCCTGCACTCGTATTAATATCACCGTTAGTGCTGGTAAGAGCGATCGCCCGTCCGGGATTTGTGATATCGCCAGCAGTAATATCGCCTGTAGTTGTAATTGCGATCGGGTTCGGACTGGTAACATTGAGAGAATTTTCTATTTTCAGGGAACGCAATTGCTGCAAAGGAGGCGTCCCAATTGGCCCACTGAGATTAATAACGCCTGTTCCCGTAGTCAAAAATAGGTCGCCATCTCCCTCAACCGTTCCCCCAAAATTAATGTCGCCTGCTGCCTTTAACCCAGTATCGAGAGTGACATTAGAACCCGTACCGAGAGAGACGTTGCCATTAAAGGTAATCTTCTGTTCGTTGGTAAGAATATTTGCGTTTAAGTTAGTGGTTGGAGCATTAAAAGTAATTGAAGCGTCGTCTACACCTGTAATGTTTCCATCGACTGCAATTGTGCCAGCTTGCATTGTGACGGGGAAATTAAAAGTAACACCAGCGGGGTCAATTGCGATATTCCCCGTCCCATCCGTGCGCCCGATAATCATTTGGAAAAACCCATCATTTAAAAACTGAGGTGCGAGTTCAGCACTGCTGAGATTCAAACGATCGTCCTCAGTATCACCCCCCACAGTAATATCTAAACTGGGAGTAAGCGGCTCCAACTGGATAATTTTAGTACCTTTAACTTGAATTGTTCCTGACAATTGAATTTCATCGCCCGTCAAAGTGACATCGCCGCCTTTAGTCGCGTGAATCACACCTTCGGTGAGGTTAATTGGAATGGAATTGTTGTTAGCCTTTCCCGTGAGACTAATATTACCCGTTTCCATAGCTTGCACGCTGCTACTACCCTCGAACGTGAGGAAGTGAATGCCGTAGTTGCTAAGTGCTGCACCTACACCCGTACCGCTTAAAACAATATCTCCATTCTCCGATCGTACACTGCCTGAGTTGAGTCTGATCCCGGAATTACTGTCCGTGCCTGCACTGCCCGTCCCCGTCAACGTCACCTTTCCCAAGCCTGCGGTTTGGATAAAACCGTAATATATCTCTATACCCTCGTTGCTAAACCCAGTGCCACCACCTGTACCAGTCAGACTGACATTTCCAGAGAGCGCTTTCACTGTGCCGGCGATTAATATCCCTTCATTCTCATTAGTCCCATTGCCCCCAACACCGCTCAGAGTCACATTCCCGGTGCCTGTGGACTCCACCACCCCATCCACCAAAATACCCCTGTTGTTGTCCGCGCTCCCCTGACCTGTTCCAATCAGGGCGATATCTCCATTCTGGGATTGTACCGTACTGCCCAAATCCCTTATCCCTTGATTGTCACTCGTCCCATCTCCCCCTTTCCCGGTGATGGTGACAGTCCCGTTCCCCGCCGTTGACTCCACTGTAGCGTTGTTTAGATTAACGCCTCTATTTTGGATTCCTGTCCCCGCACCTGTTCCAGTCAGGCTGACATTTCCCCCAGCCGATTGCACTGTGCTTTTGTTAATAGATATCCCTTGATTACCATCTGTCCCGTTCCCGCCAGTACCCTTGAAAGTAATACTTCCTGTTCCGGTCGATCCTACTGTACTGCTGTCAATAGATATCCCTATATTATTAAATGTCTCGTTCCCGCCAGTACCGTTGAAAGTAATACTTCCTGTCCCTACCGATCGCACTATGCTGTTGGTATTAATGTTAATCCCGTTGTGGTCGCTTCCAGTTTTGTTACTATTTCCAATCCCAGTCAGGCTAATATTTCCATTAGCTGAAGTCACCTTAGACTCGCCTGTAACAACAATACCTTCATTGGGCGTGAATGCGCTGGTTCCGCCAGTACCGTTGAGAGTAATATTCCCGCTGCCAATAGTTTGTAGTGTGGCACCCGAAATCAAAATACCATTATTGTTTGCGGTCGCCTTTCCTCCAATACCATTCAGGTCAATGTTTCCACCCCCGGCATTAATTGTGCTGTTATTGATATTGATTCCCGGCCCCAACCCCAAATTCCCCTGACCATTACCCAGGAAATTACCACCATTAGTATCGATCGTCGAACCTACGATACTGACAGCACCACCCTTTAGATTATCACTATCAGCATTCAGAGTAATATTGCCTCCCTGAGTGGTGATATTGGTATTATTAATATTAATATTATTATTAGCAGTGAGAGTCAGGGAATTACTATTAGCCCAAGCAATGGGGGCGCTGACGGTAATATTACCTTGATTCGGAAAATCCGACGCAGTGGAAATAGTCACATTTCCCAAACCTAGCTGTGTTTGCAGCGTCCCATTATTAATTGTAGAAGTAGCAGCAGAGGGCGTAAATGCTCCCTCTGCTAAAGTGCCGCCTGTATCCGCACCTGTACTAATAGTAATATCAGTAGGATCTAATAATAAGGTGCCAGCAATCCCAAAGGTCGATCGCAAATCAACTAATCCTTGAAAATCCAGCGATTGCTTTCCCGACACTTCCACAAAGCCGCCATTCCCAGAAAATAAGCCACCTCGGGCCGTAATATTCCCGTTAAAGCGAGTAGTTTCATCAGCCCAAACTATTACTCGCCCGCCATTCCCGTTACTAATAGCATCAGCATTAATCGTCGAATCGCTGCTGACAAAAGTCCGCGAAGCATTGGGCACAGTCCCCAAACCCTGATAATCTCCCCCAATCAGTACATTACCGCCACCGTTAATCCCAGAAGCATCGATCGTGCCTGCAATAACTCCTACTTTGTCGCCTAAAATATTTACAGTACCGCCAGTGTTGCCAGAGACATTGAGACTGCCAGAGGCGATCGCAGTTCCCGCAGTTACCGGCACAGCAACATTCCCCGTCAACACAACTTCGCCATTAGGATTTACCGTCAAACCCGTCGCCTGTGCCACACCTTGTCCAGTCAGCAACTCCGGCAAAGATAACACTGGCTGCGTCCAATTGTTGGGCAGCGAACTTTGATTTGCTGTCGGCCCAATTTCCAAGCTCAATAAATTTCCCGCTTGACTAATTCGCACCAAATTGTTACCCGGTACGGCGGTGATGAGAATATTGCCCCCCGGCGCATTTACCTGACCATTATTGACAACCGTACCCCCGATCAAACTTAAACTTTGACCTGGTGTCACCGTCAGATTGCCTGCATTAACAATGCTTCCCCCTGGCAAATTTGTAAACGCAAAACTATTCGGTGTCCCGATTAATGTTGCCCAATTGTTATTGCCGATCGCACTAAACCACTGATTATTCCCAAAACCAATCCCTGTCGCCGTATTAGCATTAAAAGATCCAGGCACGTTGAGACTGGCATTCGGCCCGAAAATTATGCCGGCCGGATTCATCAAAAATAAATTGGAATTGCCGCCCGTAACTTGAATTAAGCCATTGATTAAAGAAGGATTACCTCCAGTAATCCTTCCCAAAATATTTTGAATATTGGGATTAGTCAAAAAGTTAGCCGTTTGAGCCTCGCTGAGCCCAAACTGAGTAAAACTATGAAAAAGATTAGCCCCATCTCCGCTGAAAGAGCCCCCGGAAATGTCGTAGCGGTTGCCGTTGGGAGTAACAACTGTGTTAGTGCCGTCTGGTGCGGGGACGATGGGTTGCGCGTTTGCCGAACCCGCCGCTGCACTCAGCCAGCTAACAATGAATAACCATCCGAGCAAATGTAGTCTGTTGGCTGTCATTGTGTTTAAAGATTGTGCTTAAAGGGCGATCGTATTTCTTTCTACTATTTTTACTCATAAAATTTTTTCATGTCAATAGGAGCAGCCTATTTTTGCTGGTAGAATAATTAGAACTGAAAAAGGAAATGTATATTTTTAATTACTATGATTTACTTAAAAACATTTTTTTTACTAGAAGTCAGGCGCGGGAAATGAAACTTAGTTTCTTTTTTGACCTTCATCATGCAGGATACAAGCCCCCGGATTCATTCCAACGCGCAGACTCAGTATCCAGAAATAAAAAACCTGTATCCGATGAAACTTGCCCCCCGAATTTATCCGTGGGGTCAATTCTAAAATCTAAAATCTAAAATCTAAAATCTAAAATCGATTGACACAATTATCTTTAAAAACCGGGTTGATGCGTCCGGGAATGTGGGGGAAAATATGGCGCGGAATGCGACGGTTAGGGGTTTAAAAAACTCGGAATTTTAGTCAAAATTACGTAAGTACCAAATGCCTGTTAGACAGCTTGCTTAGAGTGGCAAAAAACTCGATCTAGTCCCTACTCGCGGTCGCCGCCGCTGCTTTCTCCATAGGCAGAGCACCTTGCAGCCCGCTTTCAGGATAACGAACCGACCAGCAGACTTTCTCTCCAAAACTTTATATTTTATGGATGAACTTTACCAAAACTTTATAAAGGTCGAGTAAAATTTTTATGTATTTTTGATGAAAGCCAATATTTGCAAGTCTTGCACTCAACTTTAGACCGTTACCGAAACCAAGTAAATGTAGTAGGTTGGAAGTCTAGGCAGGATGAAAATCTTGCTCTGACAGATTAAACTGTGTCAATCTGGTGTCAGTGAAAACTCTTAGAAGAAGCACTCATTTACTCCAAAACACCCTTAAGTAAGATCTGTATATAGATTCACTGGTGTGGAGCCTCTTCTTTAGGTTTGACGATCGCCCTAAATATAGCAGGCTCGCGATCGTCGATTCGCGTCACGGCAACATGGCATTTAGGGCATTTTCCGCCTTACTACCTAACAATACTGGAGGAATCAGGGTTATGACTACCTTAACGCTAGTCAAAAAAACATCTTTTACAATCGTCAGCTTGGCAACCACAATGTTGCTCAGTATCTGCACCCCCGTCCGAGCTTTCATGTTTGGCACCAACGGCATCCAGTTCGATAAAGATACAAAGATCAACTTTAGATTCAATAACTCTCGCAGCCGTTACCAGTCAAGCTTGTGGGTGGCCCAAGCTGAGTCAGGAAACAATGGCTACACTAACGTCGCCAAACTGTTTGAGGAGACTAAACCCTCAGATAACGGCTCTGCCAACAACTGGGAAGCAACCTTCGGCAACGCAGTCACGTCGGACAACGGCTCCATCACCCAAACCTTCACATTTTTGCAGGATCAAATTTATGCCCTGCTGCTGTGGAGCGACACGGGCAGCGGCAAGCCTCTCGAGCAATACGTCTCGTCGAGTACCTTCATGAACAGCACCCTATGGTGGACCCCCGAAACCCAGTTCCGAAGAGATGAATGTGGGGTGGAGGGATGTCAGCTTGCTGTGTTTGGTAACTTTATGCTCAACCCCAACTCCAACGACTCATTTACAAACATCAACGGCGGTAAAGGCCCAGAGCAATTTTCATCCCTCACAATGGCCGAACTGGCTAATGGCACACCAATCTCCTTCGACGATTTCGACAATGCCAAACCAGGAACCGAGCTTGATTTCAAAGCCTTCACCGTGTCGGCTGAGTTAGTCCCCGAACCAGGCCCCGAACCAGTCCCCGAACCAGTCCCCGAACCAGTCACAGTGTTCGGGACGATGCTGGGGATTGGGGCTTTGGCTGCAGCTCGCAGGAAAAAAAAGCGAGGGCAGTAACCATAAAAATGACTATTAACCAGCCCCATACAAATCTAAATAGTGCGTCTGTTCAGTGGTACTCTGAGAAATAGCATTTCTAAATGTTAAGACTTTTTCCATAACGGGAAAAATAGCATCCTAACAAAGGCACTATTCATGGTATCCACCGCAGAAAAAACGAACGTAGGCTACATCACCCAAATCATCGGGCCAGTTGTAGACGTAAAATTCCCAGGCGGCAAACTGCCCCAAATCTATAACGCTCTCACAATTTCCGGCAAAAACGAAGCAGGTCAAGACGTTGCCGTTACCTGCGAAGTTCAACAACTGCTCGGAGACAGCCAAGTGCGCGCCGTTTCCATGAGTACCACCGACGGCTTGGTGCGTGGCATGGAAGTAGTAGATACCGGGGAAGCGATCCAAGTTCCCGTCGGAATCCCAACTCTCGGCCGGATTTTTAACGTCATCGGTCAACCCGTAGACAACCTCGGCCCGGTCAATACTTCCGAAAGTATGCCCATCCACCGCGACCCGCCGGCTTTCACCGAACTGGAAACCAAGCCTTCGGTGTTTGAAACTGGGATCAAGGTGATTGACCTGCTCGCGCCCTACCGTCGCGGTGGCAAAATCGGTTTGTTCGGCGGCGCAGGCGTCGGCAAAACCGTGATTATGATGGAACTCGTGAACAACATCGCTAAGGCTCACGGTGGCGTGTCCGTGTTCGGTGGTGTGGGCGAGCGCACCCGCGAAGGTAATGACCTCTACAAAGAAATGATCGAGTCGGGGGTTATTGACGAAGAAGACCGCAGCAAGTCGAAAATTGCTCTGGTTTACGGTCAAATGAACGAGCCGCCTGGTGCTCGGATGCGCGTGGGCCTGTCGGCTCTGGCGATGGCCGAATACTTCCGTGATGTCAGCAAGCAAGACGTGCTGCTGTTCATTGACAATATCTTCCGGTTTGTGCAAGCGGGTTCTGAGGTATCGGCTCTGTTGGGTCGGATGCCTTCGGCTGTGGGATATCAGCCGACTCTCGGTACAGACATGGGCGACTTGCAAGAACGGATTACTTCGACTACCGAAGGTTCGATTACTTCGGTTCAAGCTGTGTACGTACCTGCGGATGACTTGACTGACCCCGCACCGGCTACGACTTTTGCTCACTTGGACGCTACAACTGTGTTGTCTCGCGGTTTGGCTGCGAAGGGGATTTATCCTGCGGTTGACCCGCTGGATTCTACGTCTACGATGTTGCAAGTTAGCGTTGTCGGCGAAGAGCACTATGGTGTTGCTCGTCAGGTGCAGTCTACTCTGCAACGCTATAAGGAATTGCAAGACATTATTGCAATTTTGGGCTTGGACGAGCTGTCTGAAGATGACCGCTTGACCGTTTCTCGCGCTCGCAAAATTGAACGGTTCTTGTCTCAACCGTTCTTTGTGGCTGAAGTGTTCACTGGTTCCCCCGGCAAGTACGTCAAGCTGGCAGACACCATTAAGGGTTTCCAGATGATTTTGGCTGGCGAACTTGATGAATTACCTGAACAAGCTTTCTATTTGGTGGGCGATATCAACGAGGCGATCGCCAAAGCTGAAAAAATGAAAGCTGAGGCCAAGTAATTTTAGTCATGAGTCAGTAGTCAGTAGTCATGAGTCATGAGTCAGTAGTTATTAGTTATTTGTTATTAGTTATTGGTTATTGGTAACAACTGACAACTGACAACTGACAACTGACAACTGATAACTGACAACTGACAACTGACAACTGACAACTGACAACTGACAACCGACAACTGACACTTTATGACATTAACTGTGCGCGTAGTGGCCCCAGACAAAACTGTTTGGGATTCTAATGCTGAAGAAGTAATTCTGCCGAGCACCACAGGCCAACTGGGTATCTTGAGCGGTCACGCTCCAATGTTGACAGCTTTGGATACCGGAGTGATGCGCGTCCGTCCCGGCAAGGAATGGGTGTCTATTGCTCTGATGGGTGGCTTTGCAGAAATCCAAGAAAACAAAGTTACTATTCTTGTCAACGGCGCTGAAAAAGGCGAAACCATTGATAAAGAAGCTGCTCGTACTGCTTACACCGAAGCAGAAGCTCGTTTGGAAAAGGCTACTAGCGGCACTTTGCAAGAGCAAATTCAAGCTAAGCAAGCAATCAAACGCGCGAGAGCTCGTTTCCAAGCTGCCGGCGGCACGCTCTAGCTCTCAGGGTAAGGACATAGTGCTTTTGTAGTAGCGACACAACAATGTTGTGTCCCTACTCTTTTGCTCGCGTTGTGTCCCTAATGTTTTGCTAAACTCCCGCCTCGGACAATAGAGACTGCATTGTTTCCCAAGATAACCCTTGCTGAAGATAGCGGGGGTTATTTGGATTGTAGGGGCTCTCCACGCGATCGACACTGACAATTGTTGCTTCCTCCGGCAAAACAGGAACCTCTGGATCGAAAGCGGTCGATCGCGTCAGGGAGCTAGAAAAGCCTTTAAAAATAGCAATTTCATCGAATTCGCCGTCAATTTCGGCCTTGACGATTAAAACTTCGTGCGATCGTTTTACCGTGTATTTTTCCAAACGGCGAGCAATAGAGTCAGCCATAGCAAATCTCACTTTCCTGAAATCTGCTATAATATAGCTTAATTTTCTGGCTAATTTCAGGGACAGACAGCTAATTTTTTATTGTTAATTCAACCGTTTTTAATAGCAGCAAGTAAGCGCACATAATATAATTTATCTAAATAAAACCAACCATTTGAATCAGGAAAAGCCTACTTTTCCGATATTTGGTGAGCCACAGAAAGACTATGTTTTAATTATCGTTGTCCCGTAAAAATTTGATGAAACAGCGTTTTGCTTGGGATATACGCTGCTATTTATGCTAGTTTTTTGTTGGAAATCAGCTCTGGTAAGTTGTAACTCAAAGCTAATAAATAACTGTTTAAGCTGTTCTGTATTTAAATTGTATGTCAAAAAAAATCAAAGTCTTGTGGGGAGTAGGGGTTGGGCGTCCCGCCCGCCCTGAATATACAATTTAAATGCGCGATAGCTTAGGGGGCGGGCATTTTAGTTAGTGACTCAATTCTAGAGCGTTTGGGCGATCGAGAAAAATATATGTGCCGATTTGTCGATTCAGTCACAGTAAAAGGCAAAAAATCTGCCGTGTCGGTGTTGGAAATTTATGATGCAGAAACAGAACAAAGCATTGAACTAAAACAGGAAACTGCTGCTGAATTTCAAAAAACTCTGGACTTTTATTTCGAGCAAAATTTTACTGAATCGCAAAAATTATTCACTAAGATTTGCGAAACCAATCCTCAACCTAACTTAGCAGCAATTTACTGCCAGCGTTCTCTAAAGAATGGAATGTATGGAGTGCCTGAAGGATGGTCGAGGATAGAAGCTTTGGATGAAAAGTAGGAATAGGGGAAGGCTTGGCATGGCGCGGGGACAGGGCGAACGCATCTAAACTTTATGTTAACAGAATCTGATATCTTGGAGAAGAATTATTGAGTACCTAAAAAACATTTAATTATAGTTTACCCTGCAGGAGACTCAAACCTAAGATCAGTATTGCTGACCATTTTTTTGACTGAGAAGAGCCAAGAATTGAGCGGACGAAACAGCATCAATTAATTGATATTATCACCAACCATCTCAATTTGTGCCGTGATTTGCAGTGCTGATACATGGGTGGATATCGAAAGTTAGGGGTGCAGCTCAATACGAATGGTTAAAGAAAAATTTAGAATTGCCGAAGGGCATCCCGACCCATAACACAATTGGGCGAGTATTTTTTCCCCTAAAACCCGAGGAATTTCAGAAATATTTTTTGATTTAGATTCAATCTATTAGTGGCTTCAATCCCGGAGAAGTAATCGCAATTGATGGCAAAAGAATTCGCCATTCTTACGAGCGGAAGGAGATAACCAAAAAATTTATATGGTCAGTGCTTTGGCGACCCGTAAAAGATTAGTTGTAGGTTCAAGTTGAGGTCTATAAAAAATTAACTGAAATCACAGCTATTGCGGCTTTACTAAAAGTATTAGAATTAAATCGAAGCATTGTCACATTGATGCGATGGGCTGTCCGAGGTCAATTGTGAAGTCAATTGTCGAACAAGAAGGAGATTATGTAATCGCCTTAAAAAAGAACGACCCATCTCTGTATGCCAGAGTATAAAAGTGGTTTAAGCAAGCAATTATATGAGGATTTTCTGGATTTATACATAGGGCTTGTTCGACAAAAAATAACAATTACGGTCGCTTAAAAATCTGATAAAACTTTATACTAAGTGGAATTAAAGAGCTGATTTATTCCGACAATCTATGGGAAAATTCTCACAGTACAGGTCTGATAAAATCCGTGAAATAGTGAAAGTAAAAACAACTATTGAACCTCGTTATTACATTAGTAGTTTACCAAAATATGCTCTCTAGTCTTGGTGAATTAGTCAGCAGCTATTGGGGAATTTCAATTTATTTACATTGGTATTAGGTGTGGTTGTCGTGAAGACTATTGTCGGCTTATAAAAGATAATTTTCCGCAAAAATTTGCTATAACTAGACCGATCTTGCTCAATTTTTGAATCAAGAAGAAACCTCAAAAATCGGAGCAGCAAATAAGCGAATTCTAGCTGGGTGGGATGATAACTATTTGACTAATATTCTCGCGGTGGAAGTTAAATAAATTCTCACAAACAACTCATTACTAACTATTATACAAGTTGTAAAAAGTGGTTATCATCTTTTTATTTGTCAAATTTAATTTTAAGTAAAAGCCCCCCTTTATCAGTTATTTTTATCTAAAAAAATCCTCACAAAGCGTATCGGTAGCTTCTAATAATGGTGAATTTATATCAAAATATACTGATCAATGATGAACAGTGTTCAATAAGATGCGTTCGCCCTGGTTGAGTACCAAAGGGGCGAATAGTTCGGCTTCGAGGTTAAAGAGTACCTACTTCAAAAATGGGGTATGAAATGTGCTTACTGTAGCGTTGAAAATGTCCCCTTCGATCTCGAACACATTCTTGCAAAAAGCAAGGGAGGTTCTCATCGAGTCACTAACCTCTGTCTCTGTCTTAGTTGTCACTCTTGCAACCAAGCCAAGGGAAACAAACCTGTCGAGGAGTTTTTGAAAAAGAAGCCAGAAGTTCTCAAGCTAGTAATGGCTCAAGCGAAAGCATCTCTCAAAGATGCCGCTGCTGTTAACGCTACTCGTTGGGAGTTGTACAGAAGGCTTCAATCTACTGGCTTGTCTGTAGAAGTAGATTCTGGTGGGGGAACAAAATTTAATCGCAAGACTAGAGGGATTGAGAAGCGGCATTGGACAGATGCAGCAAATGTTGGTGCATCTACTCCAGAACGACTTCTTCTCAATGGGATGAAACCCTTGATTGTCAAAGCTAAAGGACATGGCAGAAGATAGCGTTGCGGCACTGACAAGTTTGGCTTTCCAATTCGTCATGCTCCAGCTCAAAAGTTTTTTATGGGATTCCAAACTGGGGATTTAGTAAATGCCCATGTTCTTACTGGGAAGTATGCAGGAAACTACACGGGTCGAATTGCCATTCGATTCAAACCAAGTTTCAAGTTAACAAGAGGAGGTAAAAGCTTTGACGTACATCCCAAGTATTTGAAAACCATTCATAAGGCTGACGGATATGAATATGCCTCCTGACTCAAAGGATTCGCTGTCGCTCAATTTATTAGTAGGCGGCAATTCCCCAGACGCGCTCACCCTTGGCGGTACTCGCGGCGCTCGATATATCCGCCTCGGTTATAGCGTCTGGGGAATTGCCGCATTCTAGGTGGGCCTCTTGACCGACAGTGGTGATAGGCTATAAAACATAAGTAATTTAATATCTGTAGCTGTCGCTCAACAAACCACTACCAACCTGTGACGAATCAAGCGGGAGCCTTCAAGGGGAAAGAAAGATGAAAAAATTAGAATTTTTGCTACAGAAAGAAGGCGATCGCGCCTGGTTGCCCCTAGAAACCTCCGACGTGGAAATTCTAGAAGGTAAATACCGTGTTGTTGCTCGCATTCAGCACCCGAACACCGACATCGAAATTCGCGTTACCCATACCTCCTTCGACCCAGGGGCGCAGCGGAAAGTCCAAAGCCGATCGGCCCGCACCAACCCCGAAGGATTAGTCGTGATCATTCCCTACACCAGGCTCAAACCCGGACTGTGGGAACTCTCCTGCTTGCCAGATCCCAAAGCAACACCATTAAAACCTTGGCAGTACGGCGTTCAGTTGGAAGTATTGCCCGCAGAATCGGAAACCTCCGAACCCCTACCGCCGATCGACCAAACCGAACCCGCAGCTTCCCCCGCACCAAAAATAGCAGCACCAGTCGATCGCCCCCCACCAAAAATCGCAGCACCGGTCGATCGCCCCGCACCAAAAATCGCAGCAGCCGATTCAGCAGCGCAGCAAACCAAAATTTACCAATTCCCAATTCCCCAAACCCCCGAACCCAAACCGGGCGTCAAACTCGAACTCGTCCTCGATCAAGAAACCTTCGTCACGCAACTCGGTCGCCCCTTAATCATTTCCGGCAAAATCGACATTCCCCAACCCCCCCAACAAAGCAGAAAAACAGCAAGTCTCATCCCCGAATCCGAAGCGATAGAACTCAAACAACTGATCGGTTCAGCACAACTGCAAATTTATCTGCGCGACCCCCAAACCTCAAAAATTCTCGCAGAAATCCAGCAGCCGATGCCAGAACAAGTTCCCCCCTGCATCTTTGCCTGCGTCACCTACATCCCAACCGAGTGCAAAAGCCGCCTCATTTTAGGAGAAGCAATTCTCAGCAGCGGCGGCGTCACCCTAGCCACCAAACTATTCACAATTACAGCCCGTTTAGAGCACCTTCTACAGGAAATTAAAGACAATTTCATCGAAGAAAAGCATCAAGCCGAACCCTCCCCAACAGCCTCAAAACCGTCTGGAAGCGCCAAAAATATATCCTTCCTCAAGCTAGTAGAAAAATCCTTAGACCCTCCATCCCCCGCCGAAGTCCCAACCACTGAAGCCTTACCCCCTCTACTGGCTTCGCGTCACACCCCAAGTGGAGGCGGTCTAGAACTGCCCGCATTTGGCAATAAACTGCCCGACAGCAGCCGATCGCAATTGCTGTCGGAAATTTCCAATTCGCCTCGAACGGTCGCAGAGTCGATCGACCCACAAACCAAACCCTCAGACATCCCAACTTCCCCTAAAACAGCGGAAATCGGAGCGATCGACCAAAAACCCGAAAACAGCCCCGAATTAGAAAAAACAGCCCCAGAAACCCCGCCAGCACCCACAAAACAGGCATTTCAAACCTTAAACGTCGAAAGTCGATTTTGGTCGCGACTGAGTTCCTTAGCCAGCAACGGCGAATCCCCCGACTGGCTCAAAGCAACCACCCTGTCACCAACTCCCACAGCCGCCGCAAATAGCAGCGACGAAATTGCCGTTGTGGAAGAAAGCAGCTTAACCCAACAGCAACCCGAAACCAGCGAAACAATTTCCGATCTCAAATCCACTAGCCCCGAAGCCAGAGAATTTGTGGTTTTTGACGAACCCCCGCAACCGAAAAAAGTTGGTCAAAAAACCACAACTGTCGCCGCAGAAGTAACTCCTCCGACTCCTTACGTCTTGCCAGAAGACGAGTTAGTACCGATGCCAATTTTGGAATTGCCGCGCGCCGAAATCATCGCGGGCCAGGCTGTAAAAGTGCAAGTGCAACTGCCGGAATTAATGCCCCGGATTTATGTGAAAGTTTGGGTGTACGATCGACAAACCTACCTGATTCTCGACGGGCCGCGCTGGATTACCGAATTTAAATCTAACGGGTTGGGAAATGTTCGAGCAAGTGTCGAGTTAGAGATTCCCTACGGCTGCATGGAAGTCGAATTTGAGGCGATCGCCGTCGAAATGCAAACTCAGCGGGAAAGCCACAAAATAAGCGTTCACCGCCAAGTTTTACCCCCAGCAGGGCCAACTTTACCCCTCGAGGGGTAAGCCCAAATCCGCGTTCATCCGCGTTCATCCGCTGACATCTGCGGTTAAAAAATCCTACTTACTTACCAGTCAACTGCCGAAACTTCTTCTTAAACTTATTCTTATACACGTAGATCAATCGCTGTAAATCTTCAACTTGCAACGTCCTCTCAGCAGCCAAACCCGTGCGGTTCCAAACATCCTCCTGACACTTGCGACGGCAGAAATTCATCGGTTCCGAGTAAACTGTCCCACTAGATAAAGTTGGCTTCGGGCCGCACCAGTGAATCACAGTCGCCTGAGTGCGATCGCCCGCAGGCCCGCTTTCTTCCACCGGAAACTGCTTTCTCAGCAAATCCTGGTCAAAATCCGGCACCAACAACTGCATATCAACATTCTGCACCCGCAGTCGATTTTCTTGTGCCGCCCGGAAAATCATAAAATTCAAAAACCCCATTTCTCCGTACTTAAATATCCCCGGATTTGCCGCCGTAAAATCTAAAATTTCCACGTATTCTTCCAAGCTAAAAACGCCGCGTTTAGCAAAGAAAGTACCCGTGCAGAAATAGTTCGATCGCGACTCCGACCAACGAAAATTCGGGAAATGCTTCTCAACGCCCGGAATGTCAAAGAAAAATTCCGAAACATCCGCATCCGGGTAATCGTAACAAGGCTTGTCTACAATAAAATCAAAATCTTGAAAATTAGCCAATTTGAGAACATCGCCCCAGACGATCGTATCGGCATCCAAAACCATAAAATTTGACCAAGGACTTTCCCAGAAAGCAATCATTTTAGTTTTGCCCCAACCAAAACTTCTTTTTCTGAGAACTTCTTCAGAAACAGTTGTGCGGTTGATAACTCGCACCCCATATGATTTTTCCAAAGCACTCACAGAAAACGTACCGTCAATCAACAGACAAATCGGCACATCTCCCAGGAAATAGCGGATGCTAGCACAGCAACCCTTAGCAAACAGATAATCTTGGTCGCAGCAGGCAATAATAATACCAAAATCTTCCATAAACCCTCACTCTTTTACTAATATCCAGTTACCCAAAATAATGCGACTGTAGGCAAGCTCCCAACCTTTATGTCATAAGTTATTGCCAATTATTTAATCTAAAATGGTATAACTTGCTTACCCCCAGCGTTTGGGTTTTTTGTTCTGACAGCAGCTATATTTTCGAGTTCTGCTTTTTCGCCAGCTTAACACTAAACTCCTCCGATCGTCCGTAGGCAAAAACATCGTTAAAACCGCTAGGAATCTTGGGCATAGTTGGTCTGTCAAGCAAGTGAGCTTTCCTTGGGCCAAAAGCGGGTCAAGCACCACCAGTTGCAGTTGCACTCAAACAACAAAAAAGTTGTGTTAAAATAGCGGGAAATTAAACCCGCCGGCGGTTAGTCTCAAAAAAGACGATCGTCCTGGCAAGTCCCGACGGCAGGGGGCATCAAAAAACCCAAATTGGTCAAGCCTGAACTTTAGTTTGGATCGGGTCAATCTACCAGCCTTTAAATCTCAGTTCCCCACTCAGGGCGGGAAAATAGCCCCTGCCGGGTCGCGAGGTTTAAAGTTAGGTTAAAAAGCTTGACATTATAGGATATAACGCTGTATAAGGGATGCGACAAGCAGCCACAATCCTACCTATAACTGTCTGTTAAGTCTGGCGTAACCGAGGACTCTGGGCAGTTGTCAGTTAGAGGCAGATTGTGGTCGAACCCATAGAACCAGTTGTCGATCGCCTGCAGAGCAACTCAAGCAAGTCTGGCGATCGAGAGATGAAATTAGCACGTGATGGTATAATCAACTGTAATGTAATGTGGGCTTGACCTGAATGGATGCCTGGGCGGTATAAGGGATCAGCTCCCTACGTTCAAGCATAAGTAGACACGCCTACTGTGAATCAACTGTGAATCAACAGTTATGGATAGGTTCTATTTTGGCAGTTATTGTCAACAGGCAAGCAACCACAAAAATTAGCAGTTGGGAATTGCTGCTCGTCGAGTTGAATAGAGTGTGAAGGTGTGAGGAAAATGAACAGAACTTTTTGGAATTTACTGCTAGTATCCCCGGCAATTCTGGGGCTATCATCAGTCATGAGTGCCACTGCGATCGCCGCAGAAGTGACCGCAACCGCTGAAGCCAACCAGCTAGCTACAGCTCAGTCATCTGAGTCAAAAATTGCAGAAATAGTTGGAGAAATAGTTGCAGAACCAGTTGCAGCAGCCCCTGCTGCCCCAGAAAACCTGGCTTTAAACAGCAGCGTCGAAGCGGCCCAAACCCCGGTCGTTAACGAAGCAGACGCTGAAAAAATCGCCTCAATCGAACCAGAAACCAGCGCAGCAGCACTGCAAACAACACTGCAAACAACAGGGAGCGACATCGGGTTAGCAGCCCCAATCGCTCCGGCCAGCGCAGCAGCGACTGAACCCCTAGCAGCAGCAGGCACAGCCGAACCCTCGCCCCAAGCATCAGACTTGGCAGTGCAAAGCAGCCAGACAGAAGTAGCTGGGAAAATTGAAGTGCCAGCAGTCGCCAGCACCCCAGCTACTAAGGTAGAAATTGCTCAGACACCAGCCGCCGGAATGGGCGGCCCCATCGTCCCTGTCGCTCCCCAAGCGCTGCCGGCTCAACCGTCGGGAACCATGTCCCAGGTGACATCAGTCACTCAGCTCTCCGACGTGCGCCCGACAGATTGGGCATTCCAAGCCCTGCAATCCCTAGTCGAACGCTACAGTTGTATCGTAGGTTATCCCGACGGCACCTACCGCGGCAACCGCGCCCTGACTCGCTACGAATTTGCAGCCGGCGTCAACGCTTGCTTAGACAGCATAACCCAACTAATTGGGTCAACAGGTAACTTGGTTACCCGAGACGACTTAGCCATCCTGCAACGCCTGCAAGAAGAATTTGCAGCCGAACTCGCTACCCTGCGCGCACGAGTAGACGGCCTAGAAGCTCGCAGTGCAGAACTCGAAGCCAACCAGTTCTCCACCACCACCAAATTGAATGGAGAAGCCATTTTTGCCGTCAGCGACACCTTCACCGGAGATGATTTCAGGCTTGAGGACGACGAAACTGTCACCAACTTCGGCTACCGGGTGCGCTTGAACTTATTGACAAGCTTCACCGGTCGAGACTTGCTCAGAACCCGCTTGCAAGCAGGCAACGTCGCCCGCTACGACAGAGCCACGGCTACCGGTACCAACATGGCTCGCCTAGCCTTTGATGGGTTTGAGAGTAGCACTTTCCAACTGGAGGAGCTGTACTATCGTTTCCCGGTCGGTAACGCTACATTCTTTGTGGGTCCTAAAGGACTTGACCTGGATGAAATTGCAGAGACGGTAACACCCTTTAACTCTACGGGTACTGGTGCAATTTCCAGATTTGGAGTTCGCAACCCCGCCGTATTCCGCGGGAACCAGCAGGGAAGTGCTGGCGCAAGCATGACTTACAACTTCGGCAACTTCCGAGCTACCGCAGGCTATCTGGCCGGCGACAGCAATGCTCCTAACCCCGCAAGCGGCAGGGGCGTTTTCAACGGTTCTTTCACCGCTTTGGGTCAGATAGGCTTTTTTAGCAAACCGTTTGATTTGGGCCTGACTTACACCCGGAAATACAATCGCGCAGGCGATGTTAACATCATGGGCGGCGTCGGCAGTGCCTTGGCGAACCGGCCCTTCGATCAATCACCCACCGCATCAGATAACTTTGGGGTGCAAGTTAACTTCAAACCCAGCAGCCGCTTTCAGATTGGCGGTTGGTACGGTTATACGAAGGCTGAGCAACTGCGGGGGGGCAACAATGACGCCACGATCCAGAATGGTGCTATCACTTTGGCCCTGGCAGATTTTGGCCGGCAAGGCAACCTCCTCGGTTTTGTCTTCGGTGTACCGCCAAAAGTTACTGAGAGTGATGTCGCCAGAAACCGCGACACCTCTTATCACTTAGAAGGTTTCTATCGCTTCCAAGTCAATGATTTTATTTCGGTGACACCGGGCGTTTACGTGATTCTGAATCCCGAACACAACAACAACAACGAGGATATCTGGGTCGGACTCCTCCGTACTACCTTTAGTTTCTAAGGTTCCCAGACATCTAGTTACAGCTAAAAGCGGCAGGCGACTGCCGCTTTTATTTATTGGTCATCAGGCGATTTTAGATTTTAGATTTTAGATTTTCAACAGTCATCAGTCAACAGTCAACAGTCATCAGTCATCAGTCATCAGTCAACAGTTCACAAATTATGAATTTTGGCGGCAAATCCCGAATACGGAGGTGTAGCCGTGCAGAAATGTGCTACCGCCGACGGGGCCGATTTCGCCGTTGCAGAAAAAGCCGCTCAAGGGGATGTTTTTGAGGTATCGGCTAAACAGTCGGGAGTCAAAGTTCGACTGGCCGTAAAGCCCTTCACCGCGCCCCAGACAAGAGAACATTAAGGCGCCGGCGCTGGATGTACCACTGTACTCGGCGGCCCGCTGATAGCGATTGAGCAGCATTTCTAGGTCTTCTGCGGAGGTGCGCGCGTCCCGCAGGTGAAATTGGATGCGCTGTCCGGGGCGGACTCGATCGCCGATCGCAATTGCCCCCACTTTCGGATCTACTCCCAACAGATTGCGGATTAAAAAATCTCCCGGCTCTAATGTCAGCTTGAATTCATCGCTGACTAAGCCTACAAATAACGAGTGCTGAGCTAATTCTCGGTCTTCTTCGCTCAAAGTTTGAACTAACTCTCGCAAGGCCTCTAAGGGCGATCGCTCGATGCCTCCGCTGCCGATATCGTCGGTTTGTTCTTCGAGTTTCAGCAAAATATTGCGATCTCCTTCCGTCACCCGATAAGGATGCCCGATCGGCCTGCAGCCTTGAGCGACGATCGTTTCCAAAACTATATTGCCGCTCAAAGCTACCCCAACCGTCCCTTCTCGGTAAAGCTGATAGTCGCAAAACAGCGCCGCGCCTCTGCCCGCACCGTCCCCCCCGGCGAGCCCCCCTACCTTCGCCGCACCCGGATAGGCATAATCTAGCCCTTGCAGCAAATCGTTAATTTTTGCCGAAAAGGGGTCGGCCAAGATGATGAACTGCGGTTCTTCCTGGGCCGGCACGCCCAAGAGATCCACCCAAGTATCCGGGGGACTGTCTAAGTCCGGCAGTTCTTCTGCACCGACGTGAAAAGTTCTGACATTCACTCCCGGCAAGCGCGCCAGACTGAGGCTGACTGCGGGAGATCCCTCGACTTCTTCGGTGAGGCCGCCCCGGTTCGTGCCGATGACTCCTCCCCCGCCACAACCTAGGATCGCGGGTACTGGCAGCAGTTCTCGGAGTAAAGGCATCAGCCGAGAGTACTCGCTGGCAAAGGCAGATGAGATAAATATCAGCGCTAAATCGGCCGGGCCTTCTAGGTCGCGATCGGCTTGTTCTATAACTTCTTTGAGCGCGGATTCCAAAGAGGGACGGGTTGATAAAGCGCTGACCCATTGCATTTGGTTTTGGGTGTACATAAGGCAAACTTCTCTATAAAACTATCTCTATACATTACGCTAACCGGAACTGGCCGCTGGCCTTCTCGGTTTTCTGGGGCGATCGATTCCCCCTCGATTGCCGTTGTTGTGTTAACATAAGTTAACATGAGAGGCCCATTAATCTGTTGTGTGTTAAATGCCGTGTTCAGCTAAATCTTAAAAGATAAAGCTCAATACAGTTTGACACACCAACCTCGTGTAATGTTTTCATCAAAAGTAAGGTCAGCTCCACCTACATTGATACCTGTGGACTCTTCTCCCGCCCACGGGGTAGAGTAAAGCAGGAAGTAGAGACGGGCTGCGATCGCAGTTATGGATGGTTTCTATCTGGGCTGCTGCAACAGCAGCGCATCTCAAGCTATTATTAGCTGGGGTCGCCAGACCGAAACAGCAAATCCAACCCAAACTAACATCCAAAAAGAAAACCTTTCTTACTTAATAAGGTCAACGACCCAGGTCTAAAGACACGCTCGCTTCGAGCCTAAGACTTAAACCACTGTTGACCCGCCGTATACTTTAGAAGTCTACGTTTTTTGAGTTATGACACCAAGCGGCTGCTTAGCTAGTCCCTTGCTCTGTCGTTAACGGTTAAACATCTTTATTTGGGTTAAGGACGTGCCGTTAGCCGAACAAGCTCACTAAACAAAGGCCCGTGCTAACATTACCTAGAAATAGGTCGGGGACAACCATATTCTCCTACACTTTCCTACCAACAAGTTTTATGACAACAACACCCGCAGGCAACATCCAAGAAAAAATTGAAGAAGAACTAGAAAGCGCTCGTACCGTCTGTGACCTCAAGGGCGCCACTTCCGGGGAATGCGCGGCGGCGTGGGACGCAGTTGAAGAACTGCAAGCAGAAGCTTCCCACCAAAAGCAAGTCAAGCCTAAGAATTCTTTTGAAAAATTTTGCGACGACAATCCTGACGCTGCTGAGTGCCGCATCTACGAGGAATAAACGAGCCATTTAGCTCTATCCCTTCCCTCCCGCGCCGAAATCTAACTTTTGGCGCGGGAGAATTTTATTTTAGGGGTTGAGCCTTGAAATCCTGGCGAGATTTGCCCTCTATCCCAATACGGTTCAAATCCGCCAGCTTCCCCCTCGCCCCCCAAGGAGGACAATAATTTGCTCTTGCATCCCCCAAGGGAGGCGAGGATGGGAAGGAGATATCTGAGGAATAAACAGTTTTAACTCAAGGGTATTGCCGTCTATCGTGTCTCAAGTACCTTTCAAAGCGCGCCAAGTACCTTAGAAAAAATAGCAGTAACTAAAACATTAAGACCGTGTTCTGGTTGCTGATTTTTTAGCATTTTTGTAGTAAAATTTGTGACAAATAAGTGAGTATATTTTCCCAAAGATGTTGAGTCTTTTATTGGCAGCCACCGGGCCTTGGTTTCAACCGCTAGTCTGGATGGATTACCGGTTGTCTGTGTTATTAACAATTTCGATCCCGCTGGTAGTGCTGATTTGGGCTGTTGTGGCAAAAGCTGAGGCGATCGTCCGTTTGTCGATTATTTATTGGCGGGTGGCGAGTTTGCTGGCAATTACACTTTACCTGATGATGGCTGCGCTGCCTGTGAGCTTTGTATCGTCGGTGATTGGGAGAGCCTTAATTCCTGCTAGTCTGTGGTTTTGGGAGGATTTAAACGAAGAAATTGCCGATCGACCGCAGTCGCCCCTGAAACTGGCTTTTACAGCTTGGAGGTGGGCGATTACTGTTTACAGCGGTTTGGGCGCTCTAGCTCAACTTCCCTTCTTAAGCTGTGCTTTTAAATCTCAAATTCAGATAATTGACGAACCTTTTTGCCGCGTTTGGTTAGACCCACCTTGGCTCTACAAACAAATGTTTCACCCTACGGCAAACCCTCAATTTTTGGGATTGTTGGGTCTGATAGGTTTAGCAATCTATGTAATTTACTTGTCATATTTTGTGCTAATTAGACTAGGAAAACAGGGGAGGTCAGCTACCGGAAATTAAGTGTAGTTTAAGTTAGTATTTCCCTCCTAAATTGCAGCTAAATTTTTCCACAAAAAGCTCATAAATCTCAAATAAAAACTGCCGGGGCGCATCTAGGACAAAACCAAACTAACAGCAGGGTGGCTGACGTGACCCCCCAAAAACGGATACAAGCCGTGAACTCCAGTCGTGGAGATCTAAAAATTTTAGACTAAGGTTCCAGCTTCCAGATTCATCTGTGGAGTAAATCTAAAATCTAAAATCTAAAATCTAAAATCGACTGACAGCAATGTTATGGGGAAAGACTGTGATGGATAGCAAACAAGCCTACTTACAGTGCTTAGAAAGGCTGATTTGGGCGCTCGATCGCCTGGAAGCAAAAGTCGAACCAAGTGAACTCGCTCGGATTGCCGAACTGATTGTTCAGCCGATGGTGGGGCCCTGGCGGTTTTTTCACACTCCCGAACATATTTTTGAGGTGGGGGGAGATGAAGATGCGATCGAGGTTTTGGCAGCTTTATTTCACGATACCGTCTACGTGCAAGTCGATCGCAGCATTAACTTTAACGTCAGCTACTACATCACTCCTGTTGCAAAAGAGGTTAACAAACAGCTACAAATTAGAGATCAATTTGAACTGTCTGCGGATGCTATCTTCGAGATGGTAATGCTGGTATTCAATTTTGTACCGGGCGAAGTCCTCAATCCTTTCGCCGGACAAAACGAATTTCTCAGCGCTGTCGTAGCAGCAAAAGCTCTAGAACCATTTCTCAAACGCGAGCAATTGCTTCAAATTGCAGGCTGCATTGAAGCAACCATTCCGTTTCGCGTCGCCGAGTCGGGAGTAACAGTAAGCCAGCGCCTTTATGACCGCTTGCAAGCAATAAATAGCCGATTTAACCTCAGTTTGAATGATGAGGAAATGCGGGAAACGGTCAAAAAAGCTGTGCGAATTTCTAACCGGGATGTGATGAGTTTTGCTCACCATAGTTCAGCCCATTTTTTGGCAAATACCTGGAATTTACTGCCGGAAACCAATCACAATCTCATCTGCTGCGGTTTTTACACGATTCGCGACTACCGAGTTGCTTTGCTCAAGATGGAAGGTTTTCTGAATTATCTCAAGCCAGAAATAATTTTCCGGCAGTTTGAGGGATATCCAGACGATCGCACCTATCAGCGCTGGGAAACTACTGCTAAGTACAATCTCGAAATTGCGAAGCTTTATTTGGGGTGCAAACTGGCTGCCCTAGCCCTGCTAGAAGCTCTTTCTTCGGATTTGGGGATTGAGGTTTCTCTGGCGATGATGATGGGAGGAATTCCGGATCAAGCTGCTAACTGCGTGCGTTTGGAAAGCTTTTTTCCAGAAATAGACAAACCTTACCAACCTAAAATTGGTTTAGAAGCGGAAGTATTAAATTTATTAGAAAATGGGCGGGCTAAAAGCACTTCTAATACCGATTTGGAGAGTTCGCCCTTGACAACGTTTGTGGTAAAAATTGTTGGCTTTGACGAAATGCGCTATCAGTGCGATCGAGCTAAGGAATTTTTTCGAGAAAATCTAAACGCCGACGACTTTATTTCCGACTTTAACCCGATAGTTACAGAAATTGTCATTGATTCAATTCTCAAGTTGTTTGACAGCCGGAAATCTACTATCTACCGATACTACGATATCACTTCTAAGTTAAAGTCCCAACCCCAGAGCCATTTTCTCGATCGTCCTTTTCGCTCAAATGGTTAACTAGCTTTAAATACAGTATTTTTGCCTCCTCTATAGAAAAGACCCTTACTCAGCTTATACAACAGTGGAGCGATTGCACCGTGACAGGATTGATTGCCTCGCTTTCTCTACGTCAATCAGCCTATCCATCCCGACACTAACAGCCGTACAGGTAAATAAGTAGACGGAATTAAACCGCATAATGTAACACTATGTAAACAGGTTTAAGTCACCCAGTAGAGAGCCTGTGGAGACTTTGCCCTCGTTTACATAGGGGCGTTTTTTGGCGCCGACTTACTTATGGTGTGGGGGTGGTGGCAAAGATGCTAAAAGTTGATAAACAATAGAAATTCGCTGCTGTTTGCCTTTGACAATTATTTTATACAAAACGGATTTGATAGCTGCCTGTCACTCATCTGAGCTACCCCAAATAAGCGTCACTATAAAAAGCGACTGTTAAAGCACTTCCCCCCACAGCTACAACTGGGGAATAGCAAGTTCAAACGACTTGCAAACCACTAATCCCCAATCAAACCATGCAAACCACAAATTCGATTTACGCTCAATTGCCTCTTTGCACTTCACTGCCCACACTGAAACGAAATAATAGCACCACTGCCAATAAAGACGTGCGCTATCTCCAACAATCCTTAGTTAAAAACGGATATGCCGTCGCAACTGATGGATTCTTCGGCCCAAAAACTGAACAAGCAGTCATCAAATTTCAAAAGGAAAATAAGATTGCTGTTGATGGCATTGTCGGCCCTCAAACTTGGAGTCTATTAGGCGCTTGTTATACAGGTGAACCCGGATGTTAAATCCCAGTTAACTAATCCTAGGCGCACGGGTAGCAAGAAACTGGGTTTTTTCACAGCAATACTTCCTTGACGCCCCCAGAAACGCTAAACAATCTGGTGGTTGAGCGAAGCCTAAACCTCGTTTATGCCCGTCAAAACTGCATCCAGGACTATTAATTAACATCTTTTCCGCACTTCTGTGCTTTTAAACAACTTGCAAACAACCAATGGAGAATCAAACCATGCAAACCACAAACGCCATTCGCACTGAATTACCTTCCTGCCGTTATTTTCCCCTCCTGAAACGCAACGATGGCGTCACCCAAAATGAGGACGTTCGCTACCTCCAGCGACTCTTGAACGCCAGCGGATTTTCTTTAAATACTGATGGAGGATTCGGCGCGAAAACCGAACAAGCAGTCATCAATTTTCAAAAGCAACAAAAAATCGTTGCGGATGGCATTGTCGGCCCCAAAACTTGGAATAAATTAGGAGTTTGTACAACTATATTTTAAAGTTGGTGCAAGCATCTTTTAAAGAGATTAGGGCGGGCAGTGCGCGCCCTATTTCTCCGTCGAAGTTTCCACGCCGGACCACCCCTCTGGGGCTCCGTACATTCGATACTTGCGAGCTCGTTTGAAATACAGCATTGCTACCCGATCGTCAGGATTGATTTGTAAAATGTTTTGAAATACTTTTTGGGCGGCAACAAATTTTTGCTCGTAGTAAAAATTGAGAGCTTCTTGAAAAACCTCCGCAGTTTGCTGCTTAAGTACAATACTCTGCTCTGTTTCTGTCTCGTAAATTTCAAACACCGACACAGCATTTGTCTTTCCTTTGACCATTACTCGATCGACAAATCTGTACTTATATTTTTCTGGATCGTCTAGGCGATCGATAATTGCACCGCTAACTAGAATGCCCGCGCCGTAAACCTTTGTCAATCCTTCCAAACGAGACGCGAGATTCACCGCATCAGCAATCACCGTACTTTCCATCCGTTCTCGCTCGCCAATTGTACCCAACATCAAATTGCCCGCGTGTAAACCGACGCCGATCGCGATCGGACACAAATCATTTTTTTCTCGCTGCTGGTTGTAAATATTCACTTCTTTTTGCATATCAATTGCTGCTCTGACGCCATCCTCAGCAGATGTAGGAAACAGTGCCATGACTGCATCCCCAATGTATTTGTCAATAAACCCGTTATTTTTCCTGATGGCCGGGCTAACACTTCCTAAATAAGTATTAATAAAGGCAAAATTTTCTGGCGGTGTCATATTTTCCGAAAGCGCCGTAAATGAGCGAATATCAGCAAACAGCACTGTCATATCTCTTTCCTGATTGTCGCCTAATTTTACTTCAATAATACTCGGTTTTTCAAGCAAGTTTAGAAAATCGTGGGGCACAAACCTGCCGTAGGCTGCATTCAGTTTAGCAAGGCGAATTTGCGTGTTAATTCTCGCCAACAACTCCTTTTTTATAAAAGGTTTAGTTACATAATCATTTGCTTCTAAGTTAAAAGCTTCTACCAAGTCAGTAGTTTGATTTTTAGCCGTCAGCATCAGAATCGGCATTTCTAAAGGCGAGTATTTTTTGCGAACTTCTCGACACACTTCATAACCCGTCATCTGCGGCATCATTAC
Organism: Microcoleus sp. AT9b-C3; assembly: GCF_036705485.1. Lineage (NCBI taxonomy): Bacteria > Bacillati > Cyanobacteriota > Cyanophyceae > Oscillatoriales > Microcoleaceae > Microcoleus > Microcoleus sp. AT9b-C3. The sequence goes on from NZ_JAUBUR010000002.1 coordinate 43,322, forward strand.
GTCGAGTAAAATTAAGTCTGGCTTAAATCCTGATTCTATCAGATTTAAAGCTTCTAAGCCGTTGCTCGCTTGAGTTATCTCATAGTTGGCTAGAGAAAGACTGTTGATAATGACCTGAATATTAATGGGCTCATCATCGACTACCAAAACTTTTAGTTTTTCACTTTCTAGCAAGTCGCTATTGTCTGATAGCTGAGAATTTATTATAGAGGATTTGCCCGCGAATTCAGGAGTGATTAAAATGGGATAACCGTCGGTTAAACGCGGCTGTATGCTACTAAAATCGGGCTGACTCTCAGATACGGGCAAAGTAAAAATGAATTGGGAACCGACGCCTACAGTTGAAGATACCCCAATTTTCCCTCCGTGCAATTCAACTAATTGCTTGGCAACAGTTAACCCTAAACCAGTGCCGCCATATTCTCTAGCAGTGGAACCGTCAGCTTGTTCAAAGGATTCAAAAATTCGGTCTAATTTATCTTCGGGGATGCCAATGCCAGTATCAGATACAGTAATGGCTAATTGGGAATTAGACGGTGATTGTGCGTTGCCCGTTACCAATTCAGCGGAAATTTCTACTCGGCCACTCTCGGTAAACTTAATCGCATTGCCGATTAAGTTGTAAAGTATTTGCTGCAAGCGATTCTCGTCGGCTGCTATTGGCGGCAATTCAGGAGTAACTGAGTTAATCAATTGCAAGTTTTTTTTGCCTACTAATGGCTGAGACAAAGTGACAATTACAGAGACTATTTCTCGAAGACCGACGGACTTAATTTGCAGTTCTATTGTTTTGTGCTTGAGCTGCGAAAAATCCAGAAGATCGTTAATTAAAGAAGACAATCTTTTGCCCGATGAGGAAATCAAAGCTAAGTTAAAATTTGTAGATTCTGGCAGTTTTCCGGTAGCACCGTCTATTAAAGATTCTGCAATCCCAATAATGCCGTTGAGGGGAGTGCGGAGTTCGTGGGAAGTATTGGCTAAGAATTCGTCTTTCAGTTTGTCGAGTCGCTGCAATTCGGTATTTTTAGTTTCTAAGGCAGTAAATGATGCTTGCAATTGTGCTGCCATGCTGTTAAAAGCAGCGGCAAGTACGCCCAACTCGTCGGAACGATCGAGCTTTACAGTTTGGTCAAATTGTCCTTCAGACAAAGCTATTGCTGCATTTTTTAATTTTAAAAGAGGTTTGATAATCCAGCGAGAAGTGAGAAGTCCTAACACACTTGCCATGCCCAAAGCTGCCAGACATAGTAACACTGTAGTTCGGTTGCCTGCATTGATTTGTTCCATAAAGTCGGCTTCGGGAACGACAACGACAATCAGCAAATCTAAACCCTTGTCGTCTTGGAATGGCAGGACTTTTAAAAATTTTTGCTGACCGTTTATCTCAACATTTATTTGCTGCGATTTTGTAATTTGGTGCAAGTTGTGAAAGTGATTTTCTAAATATTTAGCTGTAGTTTGCGTTACGGGATCGCTGCTTTCTGTAACTTTAAATAGTTCTTTTTTACCGTTTTTAGTGCGGAAAGGTTTTTCGGGTGTGGAAGTTGCCAGCAGCGTGCCGTTTCTTTCGATAATAAAAGTTTGACCAGATTTGCCTATTTTGAGGCTGTTTAAAAATTGACCGATACTGTCGAGACGCAACGCAGCAATTAATACTCCTTCTAGTTGTTTCTGGCTGCTGTAAACTGGTTGCAGGGCGCTGAGGATTAATGTGGGTTCTAGGAAGGATATATAAACTGAACTCCAAGTTGGTTTGATTGCTAAAGCTGCATAGCTGTAGGAAGGGTGCTGCCGGATGTCGAAGTTTTTAACGGAGGCGGCTACTGTAGTACGATCGCCCGTATCATTAGTATTGTAAGAATAAAAATCAAAATTTGTAGACGGGCCCGATGCGTTAATCAATAAAGTGCCGTTCGACATCTTTTCGCCGGTGCGATATTCTCCATCTTGATTAGCGATCGACGTAAAATTGATATAAGGATATAATTGCACTTGTCGCCACAGATACTTTTCCCAAGCTGACAAGTCTTTCATGTTCACAAAACCCAGTTTCACCGCATCCAGCTTGCTTTGATTGATTTGGTGGGGAGTTTGCAGATAAGTTCTCAAATTTTGCTCGATGCGATTGCTCACCTCGCCCATCAACTGATCCGCAAGGTCATTCACTGCTCTTTGAGAGTTCCTAAATGATAAGTATCCTACAATACCCACCGCTGCAAATACTTGCAAGACAAACGGAACTATGAGTACGGTTTGCAGCGTTGCTTTTCTTGAAAGTTTTGCCACTAAGTGCTTGAGAGAAAGAGTGGACATAACATTAGTTTAGGTTGAAAAACCCAGTTAATACTTGGAGCGAAGGATGAGCGCTGCTAAAGATTATAAACCATTTTGTACTTAAACACAACTTACGCAAGGAAGACCTGATATCGTTTATACAATCCTCAATCTTATACCAAATTATGAAAAGTCAAAGCGAACCGTAGAGACATGAGAATACCCATTGGTGGCAACTTAATGTACCACCAATAATTCGGCTCTTGTTGAAACCCCTGCCTCAGAACTGCGAGTCCTGTTGCATAGGACTAATGAGTTCTTCAGTCCTCTTTGAGAGAATTTTAGCTATAAGCCCGATGGAATTCATGCCCTGGCGGACTGGTGGTTGAGTGGGAGGAGTGGCGGACTAAAAGCTTAAGTTGACAACACCAATGGGGAATGCCGTGTCTTACTCCCCGCGCCCAGGGGGAACGCATCTTATTGAACACTGTTCATCAGTGGTGAGTATATTTTGAGATAAATTCACCATTCTTAGAATCTACAGACACGCTTGGTAATGACTTTTTAGATAAAATAGGAACTGATTAATGGTGTTTTTTACTCCCTGCTAATTTTGATAAAAAAACTATTACAACCACTGTTGAAAACTTGTATAATAGTTAGTAATGAGTTGTTCGTGAGAATTTAGTTAACTGCCACAGCGAGGATATTAGGTTTGAGTCTCATGCAGGGTAAACTCTAATTAAATATTTTTTATGTACTCAATAATGCTTCTCCAAGATACCAGATTCTGTTAACATAAAGTTTAAATTCGTTCGCCGTGCTCCCTTTGTCCAGTAGTTCTATTGCCCGTGTCCGATGGCAGGGGTCAAGAGGTTTCAAATTAGGGTCTAGTACGAAAACGCGCATTACTGCTGCCTTTCATTGCTGGTAAAGTTGGCCTCGCTAATGTTATAAGAGCTTTTTAAGCCTGAAGCACTGGTTTTTCCTATAGCCTGTTTAACTTCAGACGACAGAGCCGAAAACTGGCAGGCATTAAGCAGGTGTCATAACTCAAATAACGGAGTTCCTATTAGGAGCTAAAGCTGGTCAATAAGGCTTAGGAATGAAAAATAAATAAGGTGACGAATGGAGCAATAGTTTACCTTGGATCAAGGCTTCTGGGGTTTAATTGTGCAAGTTATTGATTTTTCATTCCTTACAGTTTCCTGTAAGCCTACACGCTCACCCAAGGTCAGTGTAAGTAGTTGACTTACCAAGGACTGCCAATTATGCTGAAAGCTGCCCAATAATACGGATGGGATAAATCTTTGCTGTCGAGTTTGGAGATGGACGGGGGCAAGGGAATTTCGCCTCGGGAACTTCGCAGTTGACCGCCTTCGATCGTCACTTTGCCTTCGATCGCGGCAATTTGTGCTTGCCTGAGAGCTTCAGCTTTAATGATTGGAGGGTCGTTTGGCCTGCGGATTTTTAATTGCTGGTAAAACTCTGTCATCAGGGCGAGAGTCCCCGCGTCGCTGACGTACCACAAGCTGGCGAGGGCTGATTTTGCTCCTGATTGCAGTGCTAAACCTGCAAATCCCAGTTCTGCTTCTTTGTCTCCCAAGGCGGTTCTACAGGCGCTTAATACTAATAGTTCGAGGGGCGGATTGTTCCATTTTAAATCTCTCATTTGATCGAGACCCAGTTGGGTGTCCCAAAATTGAATGTAGGAGTTATTTGGGGTTCCGGGGCGGAATTCTGCGTGGGTGGCAAGGTGGATGATTCCGTATTTTTGTTGCAGTCGCTGGGATTGCAAATTTACTATGGTGAAGTCTTGATTGAGAAAGGATTGACCGGGCCACTGTCGGGCGATCGCGCCTAGTTCTAACGGCACTGCTGGCAGCGGTTCTTTGTTCGCTGTTTCTGCGAAATCTGATGCTCCCATTGCTAGGACTTGCACGTTTCTGAGGTCGGCGTAATTGATGTCTGTGAGTTTGAATGCCGGGATGCGGGCGAGGCTGTATTTTTGGATCAAAAATTGCTTTCCGTCGTGCATTGCTGCTAGGGGTACGGTTCGCAAACCTGCGCCGACGCAGAACAGCAATGTTTCAATTTTTGCTGTTTGCAAATCTGTTTCTAGGGGTGCAACTATCCATTTGTATAGTTGTTGCGCTGGTTCTAGATAGGTGGTGGTGTTGAGTTTTACGGGGTTGGTGATTTCGCTGCCGAATTCTTGGACTACTGAGAGCAGTTTCTCTTGTTTGGCTTCGGGGACGCTGCGGAGAATGGGCGGGCGATCGGGCAATATTAAGATTAATTCTAGTTGGTCGGTGCGGGGGATAGCGTAAATTAAAGCGGGTTTTTTCTTTGTTTGAACTGCTAGGCGGGAGAGAGTTTTTGATATTGCTTCGGCGGTTTTCGCACGAGTTCCAAAGTCTTGTTCAAAGTATGTTTGATAGTCTTCTTCCCAGCTTTCTTCGATTCTGGTTACGGCTTCGGTGAGGTTTCCCCGATCGAGCAAATTTCTCATTTCTTGCCCGTTAAGCCCTCCCTGGTCTGCGTTTTGGGCAATTGTAGCGAGGTTCGCGGTGCTCCAGCAGAAAAATATTGCTGTCAAACAGTAAAAAATAGCTTTTTTAATTTTTTTCTGAGTCGTGTGTTTTTGGCGTTGCTGCTGAGATTGGTAGTGCATGATTTTGGGGCGGTTAAGGGCGCCGTGGGCGGCAGCAGTTGGCAAAAGTTGGGATGTGGGTGGAAATTTTGACAAGCGAATTTCTTGATAGTACCCGCCACGTGATTTATCCGTGGAATCAATCAAAAATCAAAAATCGAAAATCCTCAAGCCCCCGGATGTATCCGTGGGGTCGCCTCTAAAATCTAAAATCTAAAATCTAAAATCTAAAATTGATTGAGTGTGCTGGCGATCGCCGCACCATTATAGCATTCAAGACCAACCGCAAATATCTACCGTAGGGTGTGGATACCAGCACCAACAGACTCCCCGCACCAAGAAATTCGCGATTCATGTAAAAGTTTGTAAATTATGCAGGGGTTTTGCATAAACAGGACTTACGCAAAAACCAGGTTTCTTCACGTAGTAAGTCCTGTTTTTTACCTAGCAGCCAGGTGCATTTAACAGGCATTACCTCTAGGGGCGTCTTTGATTTTTTGCGACACATCCGCATTTCTCAGTTTTAATAGGGTTTTGTCTTGGTATTAAGTGAGGAATCCCCTGAATCGAGCGCCGATATATTTAGTTACCTCAGTAGAGATATTCTCTGTATTTAGTTATTTTAAAATACTTAATGTTTGGGGAACATCTCATATTTGTAAAAACACTTATTCTGGCTCCTTCCTTCTGGCTCCTTCCTTCTGACTCTTTCCTCCTGACTCCTGACTCCTGACTCCTGGCTCCTATTTCTAGCTTGGCTGCTTTCATTGAGATGCTCCCAAGTTTTTTCGCGCCAACTTACTTAAAGCTCGACTGGTTAATTTTTTTGCCTCGGATATCTGCCCGGTTATTTCGTACACTTCGCCCCGACGGCCTTTTTCCTAAGATTTTACCGGAAAATCTCCTAGTTTTTTATAATCATTGGTGGCGGTTGCCAAGAGTTGAGCAACATAAATAAAAACACTTAATTATTTAGAGGATTTTACGCTATGCTGTCGATCGCTTTTTCCTTCTTTGTTCTTGCTTCTCTCGCGACGATAACTGAAGCCTGCTTCCTTCGGCTATACATTGTGTGCGATCGCACTTGGCACGGTGCGCTCGCGATCCGATTGGGGAATATGTCTTAGTATTTCTTCACATATCGTGCTTTCGGTCTATGATATATGCCTTATGGCGTATTTGTGTTTAAAGCCCGTTACCGCGTACCGCTGATGAGTCAATCAACCAATTCACCGCTATCCCAACCAGTTTCTCGAAGAACCGCCCTCAAATTCCTCGGAGTCGGTGCCGCCGGCGGGCTGCTGGGCTACTCTCGATTTTCCAAGCCAGAGCCCACCATTTTTGTGCAAGATTCTCTTGACTTGCCGCGAATGCTGAATAACCGCAAAACCGTTGCAGTTGTGGGGGCAGGCTTGGCCGGGCTCGCCTGTGCTTACGAACTCTCCCAGCGAGGTTTCGCCGTAACATTGCTCGAAAAATCGCCCCAACTCGGTGGCAAAATTGCTAGTTGGCCGATTCAAGTCGGGAACGAAACTTTTATGATGGAACACGGTTTCCACGGTTTTTTTCCGCAATACTACAACCTCAAAAGTGTGGTTCAAGAACTAGAAATTACTGATAACTTTGTATCTTTAGAATCCTACGCCGTTCTGTTTCGAGATGGCAAATACAAACCCGAAGTTTTCCGTCCAAACCATTCAGCTTTTCCCTGGAATATAGTTGACTTGGGGATATCTTCTCCCAATCGGCTCAAGTGGGGAATCAATCTGACAAAACCGGCTCACTGGCAAGTATTTCGAGAAATAGGCGGTTTTCAAACTCAAAAAAGTTTCGATCGCCTCGACAATATATCCGTTGCCGACTGGGTAAAAGGTGAATTTCCGCGCGGGCTTTATGACTTGTATTTTCTGCCTTTTGCCAAATCCAGCCTCAACGCTCCCGACGAATTGAGCGCGGGAGAATTAATGCAATTTTTCCACTTTTACTTTTTCGGAAATCCCGAAGGTTTGGCCTTCAACGGCACGCGGCAAGATATGGGCACGAGTTTGGTGCAGCCTATTGCCCGATCCATTGAAAGCAAAGGTGGCAAAGTATTAACAGATGTCGCAGTCAGTGACATTCGCTGGGAAAACGGTCAGATTGATTCTTTGACTTACCAGTTGGGAGATGTGCAAAGTAAAATACCTTTTTGGGTTAAGCGAAACGCGCTGTTAACTGACAGCAACTCTACCGAATATTTCGGCGCTGGAGACAGCGTATTTGCCGCCGCACCGTCGGGTAAAGAGGCAATTTCTCTGAGCTGCACTCACCAAGGCTGCACAGTTAAGAAACAGAACGACGGTCAATTTCACTGTCCTTGTCACGGGGCCGTTTTTGATGCCGAAGGGCGAGTCGTGAGCGGGCCTGCTCAGCGAGACTTGCCTCGATTTAAGGTAGTCGATGAAAAGGCAGATGAAATACAGTTAGCAGCAGCGGTTAACCAATCGCAGCCGCAAAATTTGGGGGAAACATTAAAGGCTGATTACTATGTTTTTGCGGCCGATGTTCCGGGGATGCAGCATTTGTTTAGTTTAGCCAGCGGTGAGGTGAATCCGCAAGTGCAGAGTCGGATAGAGAGCTTGAAAATAGCCGATCCGTTTGCGGTGGGCCGCTTTTGGTTCGATCGCGAATTTCCCTGGGAGCACAGCAATTTCAGTTCGCTTTCTGGCTACAAACTGACTGACAGCATTACGCTTTACCACCGAATTCAGGATCAGTTTATCGAGTGGAATCAGAAAACTGGTGGTAGTGTAGTGGAATTGCACGCTTATTGTTACAAGGAGAAGGAATTTCCGAATCAGGAAGTTTTGCTGGCGACTTTTGAGCAAGAATTGTACGAAATTGTGCCGGAATTAAAAGAGGCAAATATGCTGCACCGGGAATTGGTAAATCAAAAGAATTTCTCTGGATATCCGCCCGGTAGTTATGCGGAACGACCAGAAACTTGCTGCGCTGTTCCCAATCTTTTGTTTGCGGGAGATTGGGTAAAAATGCCGTTTCCTTGCGGTTTAATGGAAAGGGCAGTTAGCAGCGGTTTGTTGGCAGCTAATGCTATTTTATCTCAGGAGGGTTTGCAGAGGCGATCGCTCTTGACGGTGAATCCCGAAGGCGTGTTAAAAATCTAAGGTTTGCAGTGGGGCGGGTTTTATAAATTGTCAATTATCGGCTGCTATTCTCGGTGAAACCCGCCCCCAGCCATACGATTTTAGATTTTAGATTTTAAGGAAGGAGAAGGACTGATTCCATAAGGGTTGGGAGGTTTTCTAGAGTTACATTTTTTTTGTTAAGATGAGTTACGGTTTGTGGGTGTGGTTTCCCTGAAGAGAAAAGGCAGAGCTTGCAAACAAAAAAAAATCTGCGTTGAGGGGGATGGATATGCGGTTAAAATATTAATTATGGAATTAGTATAAAGCAATAATAGATGCTGAAGAGTAACTGCAAAATTCGCAATAAATCTGTAATGTTTGATGCTTTTGCAACAGAATACGATTTCGCCGCCACCTTGCAAAGCCAGAACGATTTCTTTACTAAAAATTTATCGACCAGCAAAGGTGCAGTATTAGATATTGGCTGCGGTTCGGGAATTCTTGCTTTTGAATTAGCCAAGTATTACGATCGTGTAGTCGCCGTCGATTTGTCAGCGAAAATGCTCGACATCGCCCGTCAAAAACGCTCAGCCCCGAATATCGAATACATCCAAATGGATGCCAGTCAATTAGCGCTCGATCGCAAATTTGATTTAATAGTTAGTGCTGCTACTTTTCACCACCTGCCCAACCTCCCCGTCGCCCTCCATGCAATTAAAAACTTGTTAAATCCGCACGGAAAAATCGTCTTTTTAGATAATATATCGGAAGTGGAGACACCTGCTACAATAGGCTACATATTAGGGGCAGCCAGAGATTTTAGGCCCGACTGTTCGACCTACGGATTTCGCAATGCTTTAAGATTATTAAGATTTAGACTTTCGCCAAGCTGGTTGAAACATTTAGCTAGCGACAGGTATTTGTCAGAACGGAGATTTATAAAAATTTACGGTCGTTGCTTTCCGGGCTGTTATTTTGTAAAATTGGGTTGTTTTATGGGCGTAATTTGGGAACATTTGTAATGCAAAACAACGCGATAAAATCGGTATCTGCAAGGGGAGAAAAAACTCACATCCGCGAGTTGGGCATTAATCTCGATCGCTGGTATGCCATCGCCCGCACGACAGAGGTGCAAACTCAGCCCGTCGCTGCGAAAATCTGGCATCGGGCGATCGTACTTTTCCGCGACACGGCAGGCAAAATCAACGCTTTAGAAGATAGATGTCCGCACCGGCAAGTTAAACTCAGCCACGGTCAAGTTAAAGGCGATTTAATCGAATGTGCTTACCACGGATGGCGGTTAAATGCAAGGGGAGAATGTGCCGAAGTCGATTATTTAGCAGAAAATCAAAAGCTACCTAACTGCAAAATTCGCTCCTATCCAGTCAAGGAAAAAAACGGTTTTATCTGGCTGTTTCCCGGCGACGAAATGCAAGCAGAAAAAATAGATTTACTGGATTTGCCCGAGTGGGAACATCTCAATTATATTGCCACAGTTTCAGTCATCGACTGTCAGGCACACTATTCATTTTTAATAGAAAACTTGATGGATATGTACCACGGACACTTGCATAATGATTGGCAAGCTTGGGCAAATCCGGTATTAGATGCTTTAGAAGAAAACGAGCATCAAGTAACTGCTCGCTATCAGGCACAAAGTTATTACAAAATAGATAAAATATGGTCAATTTCTCAGTTGTTTTTTAAATCTTTGCGCCGACTGCACCCGGAACCGTTAGAGGTGAGTTACGTTTACCCGCATTGGGTTTCAACTTTGGGGAGCGACTTTAAGATTTACTGCTTGGTTTGTCCGGTGAGCGAGACAGCTACACGCGCTTATTTAATTCACTTTACCTCATTAAATGCGTTTTGGCGGCTGCACAAATTGCCTGTTTGGTTTCGCAAGTTTATCAAAGATATTTGTTTCGGTGCTGCTCAAAAGTTATTAGATGGTTTGGTGCGGCAAGATGTGTTAATGATTGAAGAAGAACAGCAGGCTTTTTTGCAGAATTCAGAAAGAAAGAGTTATGAATTAAATCGGGCCTTGAGTAGTGTACAAAAGTTGATGATAAGTCAGGCAGAAAATGAATAATTCAGTCACAGATTGAAGCCTAAAGCGGGACGAATGAAAGCAGCCTGCACAGGGTAAGTTGAGAGTTCGCCTTTCCAAGCTTGAGCATGGTATTCTAGCAACAGGTAACATTGACTTTCGGGAAGCAATTACCAACCACACCTAACCCAGGAACCAAGCATGAACCGTGTCAGCATCAAGGGCGAGGAACACCCCATTAAGAAAATCTTTAGCGATGACTTTGTGTTCACCATTCCCCTCTACCAGCGTCCCTATGCTTGGACAAAGGAGGAAGCTGGGGAACTGCTGGAAGACCTGCTAACATTCTTGGGAGAGGGTAACGAGACGATTGGTGAACTCAACCCCTACTTTCTAGGCAGCATTGTTTTAATTAAATCGGAGCAACCAGCCGCTGAAATTGTAGATGGTCAGCAACGTCTAACCACCCTCACCATACTACTAGCTGCTCTCAGGGCATCATTGCCAACAGAACACGCCAATGACTTGACCACTTTTCTATACCAAAAAGGCAGTTTAATTGCGGGTACTCCTAATCGTTACCGTTTGAATTTGCGCGAGCGAGATGCAGACTTTTTTAAGGCATATATTCAAAATGAAGGTGGTATTAAAAAGCTCAAACAATTGAACAGTGCTGAGCTGATGGAGAGTCAGAAGCTGATTAAAGAAAATGCACATTTATTCTTGCAACGTTTCCATGCGGTAGGCGAAGAGTGCTGTATACGCCTTGCCCAGTTCATCATTACTCAGTGCTTCTTGGTAGTGGTTTCTACGCCTGACTTTGACTCTGCATATCGTATATTTTCTGTGTTGAACAATAGGGGATTAGATCTCTCGCTAACTGATATCTTGAAAGCTGACATTATTGGAAAAATACCCCAACAGCAACAAGAAAAATATACTAAAAAGTGGGAAGATACCGAGGAGGATCTGGGACGCGAGCTATTCAAAGACCTGTTTTCTCATATTCGCATGATTAAGGAAAAGAAAAAACTCAACAAGAGCGTCCTTAAAGATTTTCAGGAAAACATCAATCCTGCGGCGGCGCCTCAGCAATTTATTGATGAGATTTTAGCTCCTTATGCTAATGCTTTTTCGGAAATTGTGAGCTTAAGGTATGAAAGTGTCTGGCGTGCCGAAGAAATAAATCAACTGTTTAAATTTTTAGAGAAAATTGATAATTTCGACTGGATACCGCCTGCTATTTTCTACCTATCGCGCCATCGTAATAACCCCGAGAATTTGGTGCGTTTTTTTACTGATTTAGACCGCCTAGCGGCGGGTTTAATGATTCTCCGCTCTAATATTAATGAGCGCATTGAACGTTACAGCCGATTGCTAAATGCTATTGAACAAGAGGAAGACTTATTCAATTCCCATTCACCGCTGCAGTTTACTCCTGAAGAGTCCAACAATATCGTTAAAGTCCTCGATAGTGACCTTTACCTAATTAAAAAAATTCGTCGTTATGTCTTGGTGCGCTTAGATGCTGCTCTCTCAGAAGGTGAAGCATCTTACAACTTCTCCAATATTACTGTCGAGCACGTACTTCCTCAAAATCCCGCCGCTAATAGTGAGTGGATGAAATGGTTTCCTAGTGAGCAAGAGCGCGATCAATATGTGCATCGTCTTGGTAACTTAGTTTTGCTATCTTCTGCGAAAAACACTCAGGCACAAAATTATGATTTTGATGTGAAAAAGCAGAAGTATTTCACCACTAAAACAGGTGTTTCACCCTTTGCACTTACTACCCAAGTGCTGCGGGAACAGGAATGGACGCCAGAAGTAATCGCTCGACGGCAGAAAGAGCTGATTAATGTTCTCAAGAATCTTTGGCGCTTATAGGAGAATTGAATTTGATATCAAATCGCTCTTATCTGTCCATCAGCACAAAACCATCTGCGTCCATCTGCGGTCAAAAAAATCCAACTCCCGCAGCACAAACCTTACTTTTTAGCCCGCTGCTGCTGGTAAACGCTGACAACTTTATCCGCATAAGTAGCAGTTGCGCCACTTTTGCAAGCTGCGGAGTCGCCTGTCATCCACCAGCAAGCGGCGCGGCGTACAGCGACGGTTTCATTGTTGCTGCTAGCTTTGTATTCGTCGCGCAGCAAATCGCCCACGATACAGGTAACAATTGATTTGGCTTTTGTCGCGTCGGCCTCAAATTGTTGGGGTGTTAAATCTTGTTTGGTACAGAATTTTGCCCAGCGGGAAATATTGCCAGGTAAAACTTGCCACTGACTGTACATTCCGTCATTTGCAGTTTGTGGCGGTGCGGCTTGTCGCATTGCTTCTACGAGGGCGGAAACTTGCGCGTCGGTGACTGATTGCGCTGCTGCTGGAAGTGATTGCAATCCGAGGCTAATTATCAGGCTGCCGAATAGTAGATTGGTTTTTGCGATCGATTTAAAATTCATTCACAATGCCCTGTTTGATTTAAACTTTGTTTCCTCAAACAAGGTTTACTATTTTGTCTATCGAATACCTCTGTCTTAAGTATGATTTATTTGCCCACTTAATGCACTGTCGATCGCCCTACGATAGAAATTGTTAATCAAGTACGATAAAATCATGGAAGTACAACCCAGGGAAATTCGCAACTACCTGAGAGCAGATGGGACAAATCCTTTTGAAGATTGGTATAACTCGCTCCGGGATACCACAAGCAAAAACAGGATTCGGTTAAGGCTTAAGCGAGTCATGACTGGTAATCTAGGAGATTGTAAGCCCGTCGGAGAAGGAGTTTTTGAACTCAAAATAGACTCTGGCCCTGGATATCGGCTTTACTTTGGACAAGTGGGGCTGACAATTGTACTTCTGCTAGTAGGTGGAGATAAGAGCACTCAAGAGCAAGATATTGGCAAAGCTATTCAATATTGGAGAGACTATGAAAGACGTGAAAGCACCAACGAGTAGGAGTTACCAAGAATTTCTGATCGAATCTCTGAGAAATGCCCAAGAAGCAGCAGGTTATATCGAGGTGACATTGACAGAAGCCAGCGATGAACCTAAATTGCTCCAAATGGTACTCAAAGATGTTGTTGATTCTCGGCTAAAGTTCAACAATTTATCAGAGTCAGCTCAACTTCAATGGGAAAAGCTTGACAAGATGTTGACAGAAAGTGCAGGTTCGGAAATCTATAGTTTGGTAGCACTGCTCGAAGCATTAGGATTTAAACTAGGAATTACTGTTGAAGATAGTGAGTTGTCTGCTGAATGTACTGTCGATCGCCCTACGATAGAAATTGTTAATCAAGTACGATAAAATCATGGAAGTACAACCCAGGGAACTTCGACGTTACAGTACAGCAGAGGGTACGGCACCATTCGCCGAGTGGCTTGATGCCCTCCGCGATCGGAATGTTAGAGTTAGAATCAAATCTAGGCTTGACCGAAGTTGAGCAAGGTAATCTCGGAGATTTCAACTCAGCGGGACAATGAGTTTTTGAACTCAGAATTAATTATGGCCCGGGCTACCGCCTCTACTTCGGCCAAGTCGGCTTGACAATTGTGGTAATCCTCATTGTTGGGGATAAAAGCACCCAAGAATATAACATTCGATAAGCTATAGAATACTGGACAGATTATGAAAAACGTGAAAGCACCGACAAGTGATAGCTACCGCGAGTACCTAATTGAATCTCTCCACGAGCCGGAAGAAGCTGCTGGTTTTATCGGCGCTATTTTGGAAGAAAAAGACCCTGAACCCGCCCTTTTGAGAAATGCCATCCGAAAGGTGATTGAGGCTCGAATCAGGATGAATGCTCTTTCGGAGTCAGCAAAACAGCATCACGAAAAACTCGACAAGATGCTTGCTGAAAGTGCAGGTTCGGAAATTTATAGTTTGGTAGCACTGCTCGAAGCATTAGGATTTAAACTAGAAATTACTGTCGCAGATACTAAGTTGTCGGCTGACTCGGAATCAACGGATTTTGGGGAATCAGAATTATCGCCCGAACCAGTAGTAATTAATCCCAGTTAATGAGTAAATCGCGGCCTCACCCTTCCCTCACAAAATCTAACAATCGGTGAGCCATTTCTAGCTTGCTGCAAGGTGCTATTTCTACTTGCTTGCCGGCGGCATTAATTAATATTGCTTGATTGGTATTGCTGCCGAAACCTGCACCTATTCGATCGATCGGGTTTGCGGCAATTACATCTAGTTTCTTTGTCCGCAATTTCTCCAAAGCTGGCTTGACAATATCCCCAGTTTGTGCTGCAAAACCGATTAATTTTTGGTGCGGCTGTTTCAATTTTCCCAACTCTGCCACAATATCCGCTACCGGTGCCAACGGTAAACAATTCGGGAGCGATCGCTTCGGCAGTTTCTCACTACTGTACTCAGCCGGCTTCACATCCGCTACCGCTGCGGCCATCACCGTCAAATCCGCCTCGTGAAAGCATTGCAGCATCGCCTGCCGCATTTCTTGTGCACTCGTAACGGCGATCGCCCGCACACCTGAGAGCGGCAATTCGCCAGTTATACTGTGTACCAGCGTCACTGTCGCGCCGCGGTGCTGTGCAGCTTGCGCCAAAGCTATACCCATTTTCCCACTGGAAGGATTGCCGATAAACCGCACCGGATCGAGGTGTTCCCGCGTTCCTCCCGCACTGATCAACACCCTAATGCCCGCTAAATCTCGATCGCCCTTCGCATACAACAGCGACTCAATATGTGGCACAATCTCACAAGGTTCTGCCATCCGGCCAACACCCGCGCGATCGCACGCCAGCATTCCCGCCCCCGGATTCGCAGCATGATAGCGCCGATAAGTCAACACTTCCCGCCAATTCCGCTGCACCGCCGGCTGTTCCCACATATCCGTATTCATCGCCGGTGCCAGCAAAATTGGGCAAGTAGAAGCTAAGACAGTATTAGTCAGCAAATTATCAGCAAAACCCCCCGCCAACTTAGCCAAAGTATTAGCTGTCAAAGGAGCAATAACAAAAACTTCCGCCCATTCTCCCAGTTGAATGTGCAGGGGGCGGCCGTGACTTGCTTGCCAAAAATCTTTGTCAGTAAAAGCAGGATGGCGGCACAGAGTAGCAAAAGTCAAAGGCGTTACAAACTCCCCAGCCGCATCAGTAAGAATAACTTTAACTTCCGCTCCCGCTTTCGCTAAAGTTGAAACTACTTCGCAAACTTTGTAAGCCGCAATCCCGCCACTAACGCCGATTAAAATTCGTCTGCCTTTCATGATTTTTGGTAATACAGCAACCTTCGAGGTTATGAGAACTTGATGAATTCCTGAAACCAGTGCGAAGAATTGCCCGATCGCATCTCCTCATTCTTTCTTCCTTCTTCCTTCTTCCTTCTTCCTTCTTCCTTCAGCCATAAAAAAGAATCAAGAAAGAAATTAAGATAAAAACAGGCTAAAATCCCTAATTCATCTGTTTAATCCGCAACAAAATATGCTGCTAACTTCTTCCTCAATTCCGTCGAATTTTTTGAGCTAGATTTTTAAGGCTATGCTTCGTCGTAGGCTTCCATATCCAGAAGGTGGAGATAAGGTTCAACCAGCTCCGGCCGCTGAAAGGCAAGCGATCGCAACAAATGCCAATCATTCAATCCCTCAAAAGGATCTGTATAATCGTCAACTTCCAAACGGACAGCCAACTCTGCCACGTCCTGAGAAGTAAGTACAGCAATATCGCGCGATGCTTTGGTTAAAGTTTTCATTTTTTTCCCCTGCCCGAGACTTCCGCCATACTATATACTAAACCTTTAATCAGATTTCGACACAGTTTCTACAACAAAACTTCGCATTACATCTATAACTTCCGGCAGAATCTCGTGTCCCATGTTAAATTCTCGATACTGCACCGCAGCTCCCCAAGCCGTCAAACTCTCGCGCGATCGCACAGCAGCACTAACAGGCACAATAGTATCTTGAGTACCGTGCACGATTAAAACAGGTGGCAAAGCACTCCCAGCAACTGGCGAAATCGGGTGTAAATAACCGCTCAGACAAATTAAACCGGCTACGGGCAAACTCAATCCCACATCTAGAGTCATCGCTCCGCCTTGAGAAAAACCACCTAAAATCGTGCGAGACAAAGGCACGCCCGTGCTGCTTTCCAAAGACAGCAAAAATTCCCTCAGCAATTGCCGGCTTTCTACCAATCCCTGAGCGTCTTTGCTTTGAAGGTTATACCACGCTTTGCCGCTGCTTACTTGCGGATGGGGAAAGGGGGCATCGGGAAACACAAACTGATAATCCGGCAAATTGAAAGCCGGTGCTAAGGGAGTCAAATCGCGAGCATTAGCACCCCATCCATGCAAAGCGACAATCAAAGCAACAGGTTTGCGATCCGTTGTGGGCGGAATGCTAATAGATTGTAAAGACATCGTAGTTAATAATTGGTAATCTGGCATTGCTACAATTATAAATTGTCACGGGGAGTCAAACCCCAAATATTTGTTTTGGGCGATATTTAACTATAAATTAAGACGCGCTTGGCAATAACTCTAACTCAGGACAGTTGACTGTTAATTGTAGGGTGCAACCTAAGCACCGGGAGCATCTTTCACTGGAATGCAAACCAAATTCTCGCTAGGTATATATATAGCCGAGTCTCATTAAGAGTGAGGTATGTCTGGTAATGGGTAATGGGTAATGAATAATGGCACTACCGTGCTTTTGAACAGCAAGCTTTTTCATGATTAACTTTTTCCCGATTCCCGATTACCGAACACCGACAACCCAAGCGCCCACGAACTTTTTTGAGAACTACTATATGTCAATCGAGTTCTCGGGTTCCCGCTCCTAAAAACTATTTTTAAAAAATCAAATTATACCAATTTATTCACCTAATTTCACTTGATATTAGTTCTCAAAAAAGCTGCAACTGTAGAAGAAATCTAAACCATTAAACAGTAATTTATCCCCACTTCTAAAATCTAAAATCTAAAATCTAAAATCTAAAATCGATTGACACTTACCGCAGGTGAAACCTTAGAAACAGATTGCTCGGACTGTTGCCGCACCGGCACCTCAATCCAGAATTCAGTTCCCTCTCCCGGAGCCGATACGCACCTGAGCGAACCTTGATGTTTGTCTACTATTTGATAGCAGATCGACAATCCCAAGCCAGGACCTTTGCCTACAGGCTTGGTAGTAAAAAACGGATCAAACAAACGCTTTTTGACATTTTCCGTCATCCCCGTTCCATTGTCAGCGATTCGCACGCATACACAATTAGAACTTAAAAGTTCAGTGCGAATCCGAATAGTAGGTAAAAATGCAGAATTCGAGGCGTTTTTTTCGAGCTTGTTTTGATTTGCTGCATCATATAAAACATCAATAGCATTGCTCAAAACATTCATAAATACCTGATTCAATTGTCCCGCCCAGCACTCCACTAATGGCAAATTTCCGTATTCTTTGATGAGTTTAATGCCAGAAAAATCAGCTTTTTGTTTCAGCCGACTCTCCAAAATCATCAAGGTGCTGTCAATGCCTTGGTGAATGTCAACCGACTTCATTTCGGCTTCATCCAAGCGCGAAAAATTCCGCAGAGAAAGCACGATCTGGCTGATCCGTTGAGCTCCCATATTCATAGATTGTAGGATTTTAGGCAAGTCTTCAGTGATAAACTCTAAATCAATATCTTTTAGTTTTGCTTGCACTTCGGGCGTTGGGTTCGGATATTGCTGCTGGTATATTTCCACAAGTTCCAGCAAGTCTCGAGTATATGCGCCTGTATGGATAAGGTTGCCAGAGATGAAGTTCACAGGATTGTTAATTTCGTGGGCTACTCCAGCCACCAACTGCCCCAAGCTGGACATTTTTTCAGTTTGGATGAGTTTAAATTGAGCTTCCTGCAAATTTTTTAGTGCTGTTTCTAGTTCAGCGGTGCGCTGTTTTAGTTGAATTGTACGATCGTACACTTGCTGTTCTACTTTTGCAGTACGTTCTAGAGACATCAACAGGTAAATCGTCAAGCTGCCAGTCATCAATAGCCCGATCGCGCCAATTGCCATCGAACCCTGATGTGTCCTCATACTGTTGTACCCCTTCCCAGGCAAAACTAGCAGCCTCCACTGGCGGTCTGCTACGTTAAATAAGCGAGTGCAAGCACTAGGATTTTGACAGATTTTTCCCCGGATATTAGCTAACTCTGGCTTTTCGTATTTTGGGTTATCTATTAACTGCTTAGCTTGTGAGTCGTAGCGCACCAGAAAGCGTTCTTTCTCTATAGCAGAGTCGTCATAGAGGTAAAAATTAATCTTGTCTAAATTTAGCGATTCTAAAGAGGAATCGACCATACTCGTGATCTGAAACAGACCCGCAATAACTCCCATGAGGTTTTGGCGGCTGTTAACCGAGTCACCAGAAGTTGTGCGGCGGGGTACTGGCAGAAATACTTGCAATCCCGGTTGATTGTTGCTGACTAATCTAATCCGCGCGGAAGCCGCTATTTTCCCGGTATTCACCGATTTCTCTAAAGCTGTTTTGCGATCGGGGCTGGAGGCAACATCAAAACCGATCACTTTGTTATCTTCTTCTAATGCTTCTCTGTAAATAATGGGAAAGTATTCCGATCGCACTTTTGCTTTGACCTGCTTTTTGTCAGGCGTTCGTTCGTAAATTTGAAATGCCGGAAAACCTTCGGCTCGAATTTTCCGTTCGTAAGCTGTTTTTTGGGCAGCCGGCACGCGCCGAATCCAGTTAACAGAATGTATAGCAGTATTTCGGGCAAGTGCAGGTTGAGTGAATTGCTTAAAATCTTGTCTGCTAACTTCAGTAGATGCGCTGTAGAATGCTTCAAGTGAGTACAGAAATTCTAAATTTTTGTTGATGCTTTGCTGCAATGCCACATTCAGGCGATCGGCTTGCTGATGAAATTCAGCTTGCATTCGGTGGTTTTCCGAATGCCACACGACGGCTGCGGCTGCCAATGACAAACTCGTACCAGTGCAAAGAGTCAGCGCTGCAGGAATGTAACGACGGTGCGACAGTAAACTTTGGGTCAGCGAATTAAACCAATTGCTCGCAACATTCATATTCCCACACCTTCTGCCACCGGAGTGCAATTGTTTAAAGACTTGTGAAGTTCCTTGATAGCACGATCGACAGCGCACAAACCAGATTGTTTAAAAACTTACGATCGCAGGAATAGGACTTACCCTGAGAAACCCCATTTCTACGAAAATATTGCTGTGGTAACGAGAAAGTTGGGAAGAAACCGGCTTTTTACGAATAGTGCATCCACGACTGAGGAATTGAAAGCAATTGTAACTAAGTGTAACGAAGCCAGTTCCCATCTGGGCTATCCCCAAGTTACTTCCCCGGAAGCACTTGGGAACGAGAAAAAACCTTGAGCTGGTGGGGCGGGTAATCAATACCCGCCCTAGACAGCTAACTTAAATGTGGAACAGCTTACAAAACAGTCCCTATTTCCTTCAAATAAACCCGTGTAAACGGTTCATCATCTCCCAGAGTATACTGTTCGATCAACCCCTGGCGCCGAATAGAAATACTATTTCCTTCCCTCACCACAACAGTATCGTCATCAGTGCTTTCTCTGACCAACATCATCTCAGTTTCCCCCGGATTGTCCAGCACCACCATATTGCTTCCCCGATAAAACATTCCCTCAGCTTCCAAAATATTTCCTGGATATTCAGCAATTAACAAATCGAGCTTGGGATTCCGCAGCAAACTTTGCACGTTAAGATTGTAACTATTATTCAAAACTTTCTCAGAACGGTTGACAAAAAGTCCCCCGCGACACACAGCACCGATCGTCCAATCGGGATGCTGCAACAGAATGTGGTCGATTGTTTCTTGCAGATCGTGCACCGAAATTCGGTTGAAAGTAATAATCGGAATTCGGGCGGATTTGCCAGAGTCAAAGAAAGTTTCGATAATATGCGAAGGCACATCAACACCTTCGCCGACAGCCGGGTTGAGGTGCATAAAAATTCCCGGCGCGGCATTGATTTCGAGAATCCCAAAATTGCCTGTTTTCCAAGATTTGGCGAGAGTTTCTGTTATTACATCAACCCCCAAACAAGCTAACCGAAAATGTAGGGCGATATCTTGAGCCAAAACAATGTTATCCGGGTGAATATTGCGGGTAGCGTCGATGCTGACGCCGCCTGCGGAAAGATTGGCGACTTTGCGTAGATACACAATGCGATCGCACTCTAGGACACTATCCAATGACAGCCCTTGTTCTGCCAGATACATTTCCATCGCTTCGTCGGACTGAATTTTGCTCAGGGCCGAAGTTGGCGTATCCAAACGTTCTGCTTTGCGGTTTTCACGGCGGATCAATTCGCGAACTGTTGAGTCGCCATCTCCTGTTACCCAAGCGGGCCGGCGTTCAGTTGCAGAAACAAATTTGCCGTCAACGCACAACAGCCTAAAATCCGATCCTTTGATGCTGTTTTCCACAATTACTCGCACCGGTTCTGTTTCGGGAATGGCCTTAACTGCTCTTTTAAAAGCTGCCTGCAATTCCTCACCATCTCGGATATCTGCTGTGACGCCTATTCCTTTATGACCCACTACTGGTTTGACAGCAACTGGATAGCCAATGTCTCTAGCAACTGCTAGAGCTCCGCTTTCTGTGGAGACGATATCGCCTTTGGGGACAGGAAATCCTAATGTAGCGAGAAAAGCTTTACAATCGTCTTTGCGCGTGGTAAAATCTGAGTCTAAATGGCTGTCACAATCAAAGGTAGTTGCAGAGCCGCGAACAAGTTTTTTGCCGTACCCATATTGCATTAGTCCTTCATCCCACAAATAAAATACGGGAATGCCTTTTTGGGATGCCGATCGCATTAACGAATAAACTGTCGGGCCTCCGTAGACTGACTGCCGGAACATATTTTGCAGCGCGCCCATTTGTGCTTCCAAGGGAAAGTCTTGATTTTGATTGATGGCTTCAAACCAATCCCAAACTGCGTAAACAACTGCTCTGCCGGTGCGGGCGTGAAGTGCTTCTATGCTGATTCTGTTAAAGTGAGAAAATGGCTTGATGTTCCAGTGTTGGAAGTGCAAACCCATGTCTAGTTTTGCTACTTCTGAGGCGGTACGGCCGAACAGTTGGGCATGGTTCGAGAAAGTTTCGTGCAGCAGTTGCGGGTAGCGATCGCCAATAATTTCCTGGTAATGCGCGATCGGCAAAGGTTCGCTGGCGCCCGTCAACGCTAAATCGAAAACTAAAGCTGCTGTGTCTAAATAAGGGTTTGGCCCCATATAGTGTTTGAAGTTGAACACATCAAAAACATCTGTTTTTCGAGCATTGACGCGGGCTGTTTCGGTGCTTTTTTCTTGCAGCATTTTCTAACCTCCTTTTAGCTAATTTTTAACGGTAACTTTATACTCGGTGCAGGGGATACTACCTGCGGGCATAGATATTCCAGCAGTGAGACAAATACTCCGACCAATTCTGCCTTCAGTATTGCCACAGAGGGGGAGTCGGAGAGTAGGGGAGATGGGGAGAGGGGGAGAGGGTGAGAGTGGGAAAATATGCCTTCTTCCTTCAAGATCTGACTAAGCATTGATAACTAAGCATTGATGACTAAGCACTTATAACTAATGACTACTTCTTTCCCCCCTCCCGAAAAAAGCTATAACTTTTGAGAGGTACACTGTGTACTTATAATTGTTTATGACAGTGAAAGAAAATTTAAGAGGCAGCAAATTATGAAAATCGCACAAACTGCTCTCAGGGACAAAGTTCACCACTTAGCTGAGGAAGCCTTTCACCGGAAGCTAATTTCTGGCTACGGCGACGGTCAAAACAGCAACGAATATCAGATTGTCTGGAACGGCAAACCCAGACACCTGCCTTTAGAACGGGCGAGTACCATATTGAGCAATTTGATCGAGCGATCGCACTAACGGGCGATCGGACTCATTGAGGACTGACGCTCATCAATCCGATTTCTACGAGCAATCCGAGGAGGATTAGCGAAGAATCTGGTCAGAAACCGGATTGATCGCCCCGCGCGCGTGGGTCCTGTAATTTAAGCTCATTTCTTGACCCCTCCTATCTCCGGTTAGGGGGGGTAAGTTTCTTTTGTCGATCGTCGAGGATGAGTTAAATAGATAGTTCTAGACGCAGAAATCGGTTTTTTTTATCAGTCGCGGACGCCAAAGCTCTCTCAAAAACCGGGGTTTCTGAGTTAAGTTTTTCCGTTCAAACGTAGAATTTTCGTTCCTATTCCCGGTTTCTTTAGTCTAGTCCCTCCTGGACTGTTTACAAAACCATCGTTACAGCCCGGAGCAAGAGTAAAAAACAACCAGAAAGCTGGATCTGTGTGCGTCCTAGAGGGGTAGGAGTCTGAAATGTTTTTGGTATCTATATATACCTTTGGGCAGTTTTCGGAAAAAAGAAGTTTGTGTTTTAGTGAAATTAAATAAATTAACAGTGGAGATATTATGGCGAGCAACGAAGTTCAGGGGAAGTTGCTAATTATTGGTGGCGCGGAAGACAAAGAGGGGGACTGCAAAATTCTGCGGGAATTCTTGCGCTGCGCCGGAGGCACTAAAGCCCGCATTGTAGTGATGACCGCTGCAACAAGCCTGCCGGGAGAAGTAGGAGATAATTATATCCGAGTGTTTGAGCGACTAGGCGCTGAAGATGTGCGAGTTGTTGACACCCAGAGACCCGAAGATGCCAGCGATCCAGATTATTTAGAAGCGATCGAACAAGCCACTGGCATATTCTTTACCGGCGGAGATCAAGCGCGGATTATTAGCTGCTTGAAAGACACAAAACTCGACGCAGCTATGCACAAACGCTTCTCTGAAGGGATTATCATTGGTGGCACCAGTGCCGGCGCGGCAATGATGCCAGACATGATGATTATTGAAGGAGACTCAGAGACAAATCCCCGCGTTGATGTGGTAGCAATGGGCCCGGGAATGGGCTTCCTTCCAGGAGTTGTGATCGACCAGCATTTCGCCCAGCGAGGTCGTCTGGGACGCTTAGTTTCGGCACTCTTACTGCAACCTGCCGTGTTGGGATTTGGTATTGACGAAAATACAGCTATTTTAGTCAGCGGTGACGAGTTGGAAGTGATTGGCGAAAGCGCTGTAACTGTCATCGACGAGTCGGAAAAACTCCACGACAATCTAGATGGACTTTTGAAGGATGAGGCTTTGGCGATTTGCGGGGCTAAGTTGCACATCCTCCCCCACGGATACCGGTTTAACTTGAAAACTCGCCAGCCGGTGCTGGATAACGTAGCAAATACAGCCGAGAGAGAAACGGCGATCGCCTAATTTACTTGCAACTGGCAAACATCTCCAAATTATGTAGGGTGCGCACTGCGCACCTTACCGCTTCAACGAAGTATGAGGATGAAAAACCCAGTTTCTGTCTCCAAAACTAATAAAAAGAAGAGGATTTTTCCTCTTCTTTTATTGCTGCGGTTTCGGGTTTTTTAAGCACTTTTCTGTTCGCCAAAAATCGACTGCTGCCCTTCTGCGGTCGATATTAAATTCCACCCTTGAGTTCTCAGCTTCTGAAATGTTGCCCATCCCTTAGAACCGCCCGGTTCCCGGTAGTCGGATACAGCCAACTGCGGAAAAGCTGTATAAGGCCGCCACCCCTGACGGGCATCGGTGCGTAAGTGCAATATCTTTTCTTCCTTGCCTCCGAGTCTGGGCAACCAACACATTTGTTTTAGCATTTTTAACACTCCAGAGTTTTACAGTAACGGTAATTCGCCAACATCCCACATTAAACTTTTAGAGCCTTAGAGCTACTGCTCGGAATATCTAACGGGTAACAGGGACGAATGAGATTTTCACCGATTACCAATTACTGAGGTAGCAGCAGTCGTTAAAGCTGATTTTGATTCTACAAAGTTTGCCAGTCAAAAACTATAAAACAAGTGCTGCCAAGACATAAGCAAAAATAATCATTGCTATTCTCGGCTGAAACTTGGCTTAAAGTCCCAGGAAAACCCAGTTGAATAAAGGATTCATCTTTCTGGTTTCCCTTGCCTTATAATTACACGCTCATCCTCGCTGTTTCCGCATAAAATGACATCTTTCTACGGTATTATTCCTGCCAGCGAAAAAATGTTTCTTTAGTTACAAATGTTAAATTTTCACCACGATTTATCTAGTTATCAAAAGTTAAATTACTTTTCATACAATACTTGGGACAGTTTTTGATAGCCAACCGTAGAATAAGGGTTTCAAGGCTCTAAGGCAATCAAGCTATCAACGGAAAATCAAGGCTTTCAGACTACGAACTCAAAACAGTCCGCACTATTGTTCATAAACAGCGTTTAATAATTTTTAGTTACTTTCACTACATTTTTGATTAAAATCTGGTTTCCGGGTGCCTAGGGGTGCACCTTACTCAATCGCTAGGGTTCGCACTACTAAATCTTCCGGCTGCGCCCCCAAGTACCTTACAACATAAGAGTTAGAGGTTTAACTCTTAAGAACGATGGCGACAGATCTACCAAATTGTAAAAATCAATACTAATCAAACTTATAAGTTCTGAAAACAAGGTATTCATGGCCGCTGCAATTGAATTCAAACTCTTCGCTCCCAACAACAAAGCAGCTACACTGCTCGGCTCGTTTTCCCAATGGGAAGAAATTCCCTTAGAAAAAGATGATACAGGCTATTTCCGCACTAACATTAAGTTAGAAGACGGTAAGTATCAATACAAATTCCGAGTTCAGTCGCAAAGTCCCTGTTATGAACCGGACGAATGGGTAGAAGTCAATGACCCCTACGCTACTGAAATTGACCGCACTACTAATACAAGTACAGTTCGCATCAAAGCAGGCGCGCGAATTATTGATACCTATGTTTGGCAGCACGACGACAAAGAACTCCCTAATAATGAAGAATTAGTCGTTTACGAACTGCACGTTGCTGATTTTTCCGAGTCCGATGGTTCCGACAGTTGCAGTAAATTCCAGCAGGTGAGGGAAAAATTAGATTATCTGTGCGATTTGGGGATCAATGCGATCGAACTAATGCCAGTTAATGAATATCCGGGCGATTATAGCTGGGGCTACAAAGTCCGCGATTTCTTTGCCGTAGAGTCCAGCTACGGTGCAACCGCAGATTTGAAGCAATTGATTGACGAGTGCCACGGACGGGGCATTCGGGTGATTCTGGACGGGATTTATAACCACTGCGATGAAGAATGTCCCTTATTGCTAATCGATCGCAATTATTGGTACTACCGCGACAAACACTATCCCGAAGATCCCGCTAACTACTGGGGCCCGGAGTTTAACTACGAAAACTTCGACCCCAAACTAGACATTCGTCCCGCTTGGAAATTCATCGGCGATGTCGTTAATTTCTGGATTCAAGAATATCATATCGACGGCATTCGCTACGATGCCGTGCGGCAGTTGGACAATCGAGATTTCCTACACTGGATAACTCGTGAAGCGAAAAAAACCGCCGGTAACAAGCCATTTTACAACATAGCAGAACACATTCCCGAACTTCCCGAACTCGTCGCAGCAGACGGGCCGATGGACGGGTGCTGGCACGAAAGTTTTCGCATTTTTGCCATAGAAAATCTGGCGGGGAAGACTTTCGATATGGAAAAGCTCAAGCAAGTTCTAGAACCCAAACAACAAGGCTATCAAACCACAACTAATGTGATCAATTATTTAGCCAGTCACGACCGTGACCACTTGCTGGCCGAAGCCAGCTTTCGCGATATCGATCGAGAAGCTGCTTTTAAACGCGCTAAATTGGGAGCGGTTTTGTTAGTGACAGCAGTAGGAATACCGATGCTGTGGATGGGCGAAGAGTTTGGACAATCCACTGGACAAACTCCCAACCAGCCGAATAAACTACAATGGTCTTTGTTGAAAAATCAGCCCAATCATGAGTTGTTGGAATACTACAAACACGTGATTCGGCTGCGGCAACATTTGCCGGCACTTTATACCGAAAATATTGAATTCATCCACGAAAATCCCGAAGCCAAAGTGCTGGCTTACTATCGCTGGAGCGATGAGGGAACGCGAGCAGTAGTTGTCGCTAATTTTTCGGATACTTATCTATCTGGTAACAGCATTCCTAAGTTTCCGGCGGGAACTTGGCACGAGTGGATGTCTAACAAAATAGTAGAAGTTGGGGAAGAAGGGTTTAAGTTTGATTTGCCAGAATGGTCAGCGCAAGTATTTGTTTGAGAGCGGAAGAATTATGTCTGCAGGCAGATGATCGGCACAGTTGTACAACAGTAAATTGTATTTAGGATGGGCGCTCCAAACTCAACAAACTGGGGTTTTTTACCTAGGTGGATGGCTGTAACGATACTTTTTAGTAAAAAAAACTCGGTTTCTGCATCCAAGAGTGCGATCGTAATTCCTGGTATTGAGAATAACAATTACAGGGCGACTTGCCAACCGTGAATTAACACGTCAATTAACACGTCAATTAACACAAACTTTGTCGGAGGACAAACTCTATGGGCTGGCTAAAAAGATTGTTTGGTTTAGAAAAACTTGAAAATCAAGAAACAGTTGACGCTCCTGCTTACCAAGCGCCTGTAGCTCAATCTCAAGCTCAAGCTCAACCTGCTGCGAGCGCTCAGACAATCCCGCCGGAACGCATGGGCTTGAATGGAGAATACGATCAAAGCGGTTTAGCTAAACGGGTGGCTCAGGCTTTCGATGCAAATCCAGATGTTGCGGATATTGACACTGTTTATGTGGCTCAACTTGGCACTACGGTGGTTCTCAAAGGTACAGTTCCCAGTCAGGAAATTGTCAACAAGTTGGTGACAATTGCTAAAGGTGTTAAGGGTGCAACTGGGGTGGAAACTAATGAAGTTACTGTCGGATAACGCGACGATTATTTCTAATAGCTAGCAGTGAGGAGTTAACAGTTAACTTAACTGCTAAATGTTAACTCCTAACTGTCTTTTTTATCTCTCATGGTTTCAATAAAAAATATGACAGGGGAAACCTTAGAACCTACTCGCGGGAAATTAGAACGGACTCTTTCGCAGGGAATTCAAGCTTTGTACCGCTCTCAACTCGGACACCCAACGAGTCAGGCGCTCTGCAATCTTTTGGATAACAAATTGATAATAGTTGTCGAAAATGGGCTGACTCAACCCGAAAAACTGCTAGCTCAGAACGGTCAGCAAGATTTGGCGTTGCAGGTGCGGACACAATTAGAATCAGTTCTGGAATTGCCACTGAAAGAATTAATCCAAAAGGTTTTGGGCGTGGGAGTCGTTGATTTGCTCCGCGATGCGACCTTGGAGACGGGCCGCACTGGAACGATCGCAATTTTGGACTCTGCACCTCAAGTTCGTGATTCTAATTATAAATCTAAAACTCAACCAAAACCATTTGAGAGTTGAGATGCTGGCGGATAACTGTTTCTAAATCTTTGATGTTAAAAGGTTTGGAAAGGTATTCCACGCAGCCGGCTTGGAGAATTCGAGCGCGGTCTTCGGGTTTTGCTAGTGCTGTGACAGCAACAATCGGAATATGTCTGATTTCGGGGTTTTGTTTGACGCGCTTTACTACTTCGATACCGTCTATATCCGGCAGGCAAATGTCGAGTACGATTAGGTCGGGAAGTCGATCGACCGCTGCTGAAATAGCTGCGTACCCGTCAACTGCTCCCACGCAGTCGCAGCCGAATAAATCGAGTATTTGTGTCAGCAGTTCTAAGTTGTCCGGATTGTCGTCTACAGCCAGCACTAAAGGGCGCTTGTCAACCGGGGGTTGAGCGCTAGTGAAAGACGAGGATTCCAATTTATTGTTCCAATGAGGGTAGTTCATAAATGCCGATCGAAACGATCAAAAAAGTTGTCTCCGAGGCATTCTTCAAGTGGCGCTGCGGCACTTGAAACAGATTGGCTCGTATTTGTTGTAGCTTTCCGATGACCCATTTTTGGTCTAAGGGGATACAATATCGCTACAAGCTGCGGGCGAAACGACCGCAGTTGATTAACCCGATAGCATCTGCTTAATTCTACCTCTCCTAGCGCCAATTACAAACAGAGGCGCTCTTGGTGCGTCAGCCTTGGTAAAACTACGCAATAACTATGAAAAGTCTTACCAATAAAGCATCCTCGCTTAATAGCATTCAATAGTGGCGACAGCTTTTTAGGATATTAACCACATTAGATGTGGGTGCCAATACGTGGATCTACCTAAAGGAAGATTCTAACGGAAACTTAATTTTCCTAACTTCCACCTGCTGAGAGATACTTGATTACTCTACTTTAGACTTCAATGTTTTTAAGTAGTAATCATCACAATTTAAGCCAGTAAAAAAATTCAGTTTTTACATGAGCTTTACCGGATATTAACCTAGGAGGTTTTAATGACAATTCCAATCAGAGACGACCTGACTTACATTTTGCTCAAAAAGATTGGCAGCGGCAACGGCAAGGGAGAGTCGGAAATTAGGAACGCAGCGGAAGAATACGTCGGTCACCCGGTGGCGGAAGCGGAATTGCTCGGTCATTTGGACTACCTCAACCAAAGAGAATTTATCAAAGCTCAGTTTAGTGGCGAGCCTTATGGAGGAACTGAGGTATTGCCGCCTTTAGTCGCATTTCAAGAAGCTGAGTTAACAGAAAAAGGTCGCAAACTGTTACACAAAATGGAGACGAATCCTCCGACATCGCTCCACCAGGAAGGATCGGCAGTTCCTATCGCTTCAAAGGATATGCCGTTTTTGGAAAAAGTGATGGTAAACGGTCACTTGGAGGATATTTTTGATGCCCGCGACATTACCGAAGTAGTGTACCGGGTCATGCGCGATGTGATGACAAAAGATGCCATCGAGCACGTGGAATCTGAATTGCACAAAGAAGTTTTGCCTACGGATGACAAAACCCTGCAACAAGAAATAGCAGACCTCTGGAAAGATACAAATCCGCTGGTGGGATTGCTCAGCCGCATACGTCAGCCTTTGACCGGCCCGCCTGCACCTGCGGGGATCGATGGCAATTTGTTTGCACGGAGGGTGGAACTAGAAGGCTCACTTCCTTCGGGAGTAAAACCGGAAACTGCGATCGCGGCTGTATTTTCTGCCACGAAGGATGAGCTGTCCGAGGAGCGAATTCAGGAAATAGCTGGCTTTTTGCCCGATAGAATTCGGGGAATTTGGGAGTCGGCTTAACGCCATATTTCCAGGTATAAATACTTACCAGCCGGGTTGACGACCCAGCATTCTGCGCTCTTGAGCCAGAATGCTGGTTCATCAGCCCGGTTTCTCTTGATCTCTTGCCTTGTAACTCTGCAATTGTTTTGTAGTAAGAACTTGAGTCCCGATCGAACTCGATCGGACTTTCGTCCTCACTACTTGTCAGATCGTTCTTTCCTTGCCTTGTAAGTGCGGTAAAAAACCCGGTTAATCACCCAAATTTGTCTAAAAAGCCGAAATATCTCCAGAAACCGAGTTACTCGCTCTTGGGTTGGGTCAAGCCCCTAGACGGAGCGAAAGTGTTGTAATGTATAATACAGGGCAAGTTAAGACTGTGGCTCGCAAAAATGCTGTCAACAGCCCGGGAGATCAAAAGGCATGACCCGCACCAAAGTTAGACAAATGTCACGATCGACTTTAAAACAAGAGATTTTACTCAATCGAATTACCAATCGCATCCGCAACTCTTTAGAACTTCAAGAGATTTTGACGACAACTGCGCGAGAAATCCGCAGCTTTTTAGATAGCGATCGAGTAAAAGTTTATCGCTTTGAGGCCGACGGTAGCGGTGAGGTTATTGCTGAGTCCATCAACGGCGACAAGTTGCCCTCTATGCTGGGTTTGCGCTTTCCACCAGGCGACATTCCCCAAAGTGCTCGGGAAATGTTTCTCAAAGCGCGGCAGCGAGTAATTGTAGATGTGGAATTGAAGCATCAAACAATTAATCGGTTAGATTGTCCCGAAACCGGCAAAACTTTAGCAGTTGAAGATATTAGCTATAGTCCTGTAGACCCCTGTCACGCTGAATATCTGAAGGCGATGGGGGCACGTTCTTCTCTGACGGTGCCGATTGTGCATCAAAATCAGCTTTGGGGGCTGTTGGTGTCTCACCACAGCCAACCGAAACGATTTAGCGATCGAGAATTGAAAATGGTGCAGTTGCTTGTGGATCAACTTTCAATTGCGATCGCCCAATCTTTTCTGCTGACTCAAGCTAGACAGCAAGCGCGTGACGAAGCCGTTATCAACCAAATTACCAGTTTGCTGCATTCTCCTCTGGAACTCAACGAAATTCGGAAAGCAGTTCTCGAACAAACAGTCAAGCATTTGCATGGTTCGGGAGGGCGACTCTACCTTGCGGCCGAGTTTGGCGATCGACCTGCTTTGCTTTATACCTGTGGCCAGCAGCCCGCGGACATTGACCTTGAACTCAGCCCGTTTTGGCAGCAGATCATGGGGTTTGAAAACCAAGGCGATCGAGCACAAACTGCTAATCATACTAGCCAATTAGGTATTGTTGAAAATCTCTATTCCCATCATTACAGTTCAATTGACAGCAATGTTTCCACTTTTATCGTACCGCACTTGTACGCAATTTCCGATATTTCTAAAGAACCTCAACTTAAATCTGTATCTGCCAATTTAGTCGCAGCTTCCATTCGATCATTTTTGGCAGTACCGCTGCAATACCGCCAACAGTGCATCGGCTGTCTCACCGTTTTTCGCAGCCCCATACAAACCGAAATTTTGTGGGCGGGCCGTTGCAGTTCGGACGCCCGGAACGATCGTCCCCGACAATCCTTTGCAGCTTGGAAAGAAATCAAAACAGGCGAAGCTCAAAAGTGGACTAGCGAAGAACAGAAGCTAGCACAATCTTTAGGAACTCACCTGTACATGGCTGCAATGCAGAGGCGCGTTGAGGCGATGATCCGACATCAAGCTTCTCACGACCCATTAACCGGTTTACCTAATAGATTACTGTTTAATGAAAGGCTGTCTTTAGCTTTAGCTAGCGCCCACCAAAATGGAGAAATGCTGGCCGTAATCTTTCTAGATTTAGATAGATTTAAAAATATTAACGATACTCTCGGTCATCCAGTGGGCGATTTGTTGCTGCAAAGTGTATCTCGGCGTTTGACTCACTGTTTGCGCGTGGGGGATTCGATGGCTCGTTGGGGCGGAGATGAATTTACTGTGCTGCTTTACAATATCAACACCCCGGAGGAAGCAACTAAGATTTGCCAGCAAATTATCCAGAGTTTAAGTAGTCCTTTTGATTTTGAGGGTCTGGAACTTTATACTAAGGCTAGCTTGGGAATTGCTTTGGCTCCTTACGATGGAGAAGATGCAGAAACTTTGCTAAAAAATGCTGATGCTGCGATGTATAAAGCTAAACAGAAAGGTCGCAATAATTATCAGTTTTATACGCAGGCGATCGGCAGTAAAGTCTCCGAGGATCTTAACTTAGAAAATCATCTTTACAAAGCTCTAAAAAAATCTGAGTTTGTCCTGTACTATCAACCGCAAATAAACTTAAAGACTGGTAAAATAGTCGGCATGGAAGCTCTGATTCGCTGGCAGCATCCCGAACGCGGTTTGATTTCTCCCGATCGATTTATTCCCTTAGCTGAGGAAACAGGATTAATCTGCCAAATTGACGAATGGGTGATGCGGACTGCTTGCTTGCAAAATCGAGCGTGGCAGTTACTGGGATTGCCGCCGATGCGGATAGCGGTGAATTTATCAGCCCGCCAGTTTCTGCAACCTCACACAGTACAAATCATCGCTGAAATTTTATCAGAAACCCAGTTAAATCCCGAATATTTAGAAATAGAAATTACCGAAAGCATTGCCATGACAGATGTGAGCTTTACCGTGTCGGTATTGCAGCAGTTGCAGGACATGGGAATTCACATTTCTCTGGACGATTTTGGAACCGGTTATTCTTCGCTGTGGTCTCTGAAAAACTTTCCCCTCAATCATTTAAAAATAGACAAATCTTTCGTGGCCGACTTGGTGACAGGCAGCAGCGGTGCTACTATTGTGAAACTGGCGATCGCCTTGGGACAGGGCCTGAATTTACAGGTGATTGCTGAGGGAGTGGAAACAGCAGAACAGTTGGCGTTTTTGCACTCGCATCACTGCGATATGGGTCAGGGTTACTTCTTTAGCAAACCCATACCGGCGGCGGCTATGACCCAATTGTGCTTAGAAAATCAATGTGGGAAATAATATCGATTCCGGTTGCACCGTCCGTGATTGTTGACTGTTGACTCACAGTGAACAGTCAACAGTCAACAATGATAAGGAGTGCAACCGGAATCGATAGGACAAGTTACTGCCAAACAAACACTTTAGCTTCGTATTCCGGCAAGTCAATCATAATATTGTCATCCCCAGATTCAATATCATAATTACCTGTCCATTCGTGCCAAGTTCCGTTTGCCGGGAAGTGGGGAACGCTGTAACCTGCTAGATAATTTTCCGACATATTCGCCACTACTACCACTCTCGAACCTTCATCGTTCCAGCGAGTGTAAGCAAAAACTTTCGAGTCGGGGTCTTCGTGGAAAAAGTCGATGTTTTCTGTGTAAAGTGCTTGGTTATTTTTACGCAGGTGAATCAAGCCTTTGTAGTATTCCCACAAACCTTTATTCAGGTCATTTCCTAGCAGCGTCCAGTCAATTTTAGCTTGCTCAATTGTTTTGGCTTTGTATTCGCCAAATTCTTCGCCCATCCAAATCAGCGGCACGCCAACTGCTGTCATTAACAGCACGGTTCCCAACTTCGCCCGCTTGAATGCTGCTTCATCCAAAATGCCGCGCTCGCCCAATTCGGCAAAAACGCGATCGTGGTCGTGATTGCTCAAATAATTGACTACATTCGTAGCACCCAAGAAACCTTGCCGCTTGCAGTCGATTACCTCTTTGAGCCGTTCTAAATCAAAATTGTCCCCGCAGAGTTGTGGAATTATGGAATGATAGAAACTGTCGTGCCAGCAGCCGTCCATCGGCCCGTCTAAATTGGTGATGCTGGGATTTTCGGGAATGTATTCGGCAACGGTATAAAACGGTTTGGGACCGGCGACATTTTTGGCTTCTTGAACTACCCAGTGCATGAAATCGTAGTTAGCAATTTGTCGCGCTGCGTCGAAACGAATGCCGTCGAGATGATATTCTTGAATCCAGAAGCGGACTGTATCGCCAGCAAATCTGCGGGCCGGGTAAGTGTCTAAGTTTTCGTCGTAGAATTCGTAGTTAAATTCCGGGCCCCAATTGTTGTCTGGATCGCGGGGTTCGTGGTGATACCAATAATCGTGATCGATTTGAGTGAGGGGGCTCGATGCTTCCGAGTGGTTGTAAATCCCGTCGATGATGACGCGAATGCCGCGCCCGTGACACTCGTCTATCAGGTTTTTGAGTTCTTCTGTGGTTCCGTAGCTGGACTCGGCAGCGAAGAAGTAGCGGGGGTTGTAGCCCCAACTGTAGTCGCCTGGGTATTCTTTGAGGGGCATGAGTTCGATCGCGTTGACGCCGAGTTCGACTAGGTAATCGAGTTTTTCGACAACGTGCTTGTACTTGCCGCGGGCGAAGGGATCATCTTCCCCGCCGGAAAAGTCAGCAACGTGCATTTCGTAAATCACTAATTCCCGATCGGCCGGTAGCGGTTTATCGTCGTGTCTCCAGACGTAGGTATCGATAATGCGATCGCCATCTTTGATCCGAACAAGGCCGTTTTGAGTAGGATCGTCGATGTCAGTCGCGTAGGGATCGACTATATCTACCCACTGATCTGCTTCCAGAAACCAGCTTTTCGACTGAACGCGAAATTTGTATTGATAAACGCCATCCTCCAACTCAACTCGCGTGCGGAAATAACCCTCTTCGTCCTTTTCCATCGGAATCTCTTCCCAATTAGAAAAAGAGCCAATCAAGGCAGCTCCTTTGTTATAGGGAGCAAATAACTTGAATTCAATTGGGGCGGCCATAATACCTCTTTCTAAAATATTTCAGTAGCAGTTGATACTTTTAATTTCGCAAATTTAAGCGAACTCAGCATCGCTCTGCGGATATAATTTCTTTAAGACTTAAGTATTCCTAAAAGTATGTTATTCTTCCCTCTGCCTGCGCCTTTTCTGAATTGATCTCGCGCAATATTGGCAGTGCGAGCGAAATTTATCTAACTGGGGCTCGCTCAACAATAAGTATTAGTAATTAGATGTTTTTTTAACATCTACCTTAAGGTAGATTTACTGGTTAGAAGATTAAAAAAATATCTGTACTGGGATAGATGCGGACTTAAATTATATTATTTTTTAATACCCAACATTAACCAACTGGTACGCACTGCGTACCCTACCAGAGCGGCAATAATTAGTTAGTCGGTGCGCAGTGCGCACCCTACAAGAGTGGCCGTAAGGTGCGCACTGCGCACCCTACTTTTAACTTGATTTTGCCTGATAATAAGGCTTCATCCAACCAAGCCAGAACGCAGGGCAAGAACGGCAGCCTGAGTGCGGTCATCAGCGCACAACTTGTTCAAAATATTGCGGACGTGAGTCTTGACTGTACCGACAGTAATGTAAAGCTTTTCGGCGATTGCAGCATTGCTGTAACCCTGCACGATTAGTTCCAAAACCTCTAACTCTCGTTCGGTTAAAGGGTAAGTCTCAATGATGTGACTAAACTCCGGTTCAGCCGCCTTAATTGTGACTCTTTTGCCCTCAGCCTTCGGTTCTTCCGGCGCAGGTTCCTGAGTGCGAGCTTGTTTCAGGACGATACGGGCGATCGCCGGATCGATCCAAGAATTACCTTCGTGAGTTACTTTTACTACATCTAATAACTGATCGAAGCTAATATCTTTCATGCAGTAAGAGTCAGCTCCAGCGGCAAAAGCTGCCAGAACTTCTTCTTCATTGTCCTGAAAAGTCAGAATCAAAATTTTTGTATCGGGATCGGACTCCGCTACCGATTTTTTGAACTTTTGTGTAAGTTCAATGCCATCAAAATCCGGCAACCCAATATCTACAATTGCCACGTCAGGTTTTGAAGACTGAAGCAGTTTCAATCCCTCTGTAGCGTTAGCTGCATCGCCAACAACTTCTATGGTGTCACGCTGTTGTAAAGCTGTGCGGATGCCGACTCTTGTCAGGTCATGGTCTTCTACCAAAGCAACGCGAATTTTACTCATCTTTCTTCCAAATAGTCCGCTAAACTTTTAAAATATCGTCAACTGACTCAGCTAAACTGAGTAAATTTGAGAATGTGTCCTGATTTAGGGTTTTACAGGCTGCACATCATTTTTAAGCATACTCATGCAGCCGCCAAGAATGCAAGTTAATTTTTAAGTTATTTTGCGGCGATGCCTGCACGAGCCTTCCTCGGGACAGGTAAGCTCTCAATGTTTTAACAGTTTAACTGAATTATCTCATTGTCCGCCCGTTGATAGAGGTAAAGATATCACTACCCAGATAAATTTAAAGTATAAAAAATTTTGATGCACTTGGCACGTCAAAATCAATAAAGCTAGCAGCACGAGTCTTTAGCCGGTGTTAGGGCTCAAGTCCAATGCTTATTTATATAACCTGTTATGACTCAGTATGACCGCAATAAGTCTTTTCAGTCGGAGTTTTCCGACTCTGAAATCTTACACAAAGTATCTGAAATAACATCCCCCCAACCGCAAGTTGGCGATTGTGAAACTCAGGACGATCGCCTGCGGTCGGCAATTCCTCACATAGTTTGGAAAACAAAGGCCGACGGCTGGGCGACTTATTTCTGTCAGCGCTGGGAGGAGTACACGGGCGTACCAGCAGCAGCAGCTTTGGGTTTCGGCTATCTGGCGCAGGTCCACCCAGAAGACCGTCCTCGTCTATTGGCGAGATCGCACATTTCTGATTTCCCGCCGCCAAGCTACGAAATTCTATTTCGTCTGCAGACGCGAGAGGGCATTTACCGCTGGAACCTGGCCAGAGGAACGCCCGCTAATGTAGACAGTCAGGAAGTTTTGGAGTGGGCGGGAACCTACACCGAAATCGACGCCATCCAAAAAACTCCAGCCGAACCCCAAGCAGAACCTGAATTTTTACCCGATCGTGTGCCCTCGAAAAACAATTTTACAGTAAAACATTGGTGTGAAGCCCGGACGGTACGGGACGGGGAACACGAGTTGCACGCGATCGATCGATTTACAAATCTGTTAAGCCAGCGCGCGGGTAGCTTGTGCCAGTTGTTGCAAGGCATTGCGGATGCGACTGTAGAGGCGATCGCAGGAGCGGAATTTTGCCTAGTTGCTCTCCTGGAGTACGATTGCAGCGGCCTCAAAGTCAGCGCTGTCGGGGGCACGGACAACTTTCGTGAGGGCAAAACCCCGCACGTGCAAAACAAGCTGCTGTGGAAAGCATTTGCGACGGGAGAGTCTGTACTGTGGCGGTCGGAGTGCGGTGACGGCTGGCTGCCGGCGGCGGCCTGTGCTGCGGCGATCGAGTCGGGGCCAAGCGGGCGTTTGGGTGTGTTGGCCATCGGCAACGGCAAAGACAGCAGGGCGATTAACGCCCATACTCAGCAACTGCTGGCGGTGATGGGAAAACAAGCTGCGATCGCGATTAACAACGCGCTGGCGATCGAAAAATTAAAAAAGCAGGAACAGCTTTTAGACTTGCAAAACGAGCTGCTAATTCGCCAGCAGGAAGAACTAGAAAAGCAGGGGCGACGCATTCAACAGCAAAAATTGCAACTGCTAGAAGCCACCAAGTTAAAATCGCAATTTTTGGGCATTATGTCCCACGAATTGCGAACTCCCATGAATTCGATTATCGGCTTTTCCCAATTGCTGCTGCGCCAGCATAAACAACTGCTGACCGCCCAGCAAACAGAGATGGTGGGGCGCATTTTACATAACGGCAAAACTCTGCTAATGCTGATTAACGATATTCTCGACCTCTCCAAAATCGAGAGTGGTCGCACAGAATTAAAAATTGAAAAATTTAATTTAGCGCATTTAGTAATGGATGTCGCGCGGGAATTCGGAAATCAAGCCACCGATAAGAACGTGGCATTGTCCGTCAGCGTCTGCTTGCAGGATCAGTTGATAGTTAATGACAAGTTACGCCTGCGGCAAATTTTGGTGAATCTGGTTTCCAACGCCGTTAAATTCACACATGAGGGCAGCATTTACATTGAGGTGCGGGAATTAAATTGCGATCGGCTAAGTATCATGGTTCGGGATACAGGAATCGGCATTTGTGAAAAGGATATTCCCCACATTTTCGACAAGTTCCATCAAGGCGACCAAAGCACAACTCGCCAATATCCCGGCACCGGTTTAGGACTAGCTATTTGTGCTTCTTTAGTCAAGATGATCGACGGTACAATTACTGCCGAAAGTCAACCCAACAAAGGTTCGATATTTCGGATGGAATTCCCGCGAAAAGTTTACCCTAAAAAACTCACTGGCTGACTGAAGACCTTTTTATATTTCTCAGCAGAGCCTATTTTAACTGGTCATACAAAAAATTTCGTCCCTCTCTAAGACACGAAAGAATAAATATGAGTAAGAGCAAAAAAAGGTTTTACCTACTCATTATAGCGGTAGGGTACACCTCGGCGCACCCTACATATAGAAGTTTTGGGTAATTCCTTTATTCTTGAGTCCCTCTCTGCTAGGAGGAGAGTTTCTGTAGGATAGGTTGCAACAGCAGACTCTTATCTACAGACTAGAAGTTTTCCCTACTTCCGCCTGAGTAGCAATTGGTTTAACATCGGTGTAGCCCATATT
Source organism: Microcoleus sp. AT9b-C3 (assembly GCF_036705485.1). NCBI lineage: Bacteria > Bacillati > Cyanobacteriota > Cyanophyceae > Oscillatoriales > Microcoleaceae > Microcoleus > Microcoleus sp. AT9b-C3. The sequence continues at coordinate 81,153 of NZ_JAUBUR010000002.1, forward strand.
ATTAGCTACGTCGCGCAGCACTGTAATTTGCTGTTCAAACTCAAGACCTTCTATTTGACCCAAAACGCCATTGACAGCCTCAGTTGCCTCATATCCTTCGGGGATATCGACAATTGTTTCTCCCATACCAATAGCCCAAGCATACCAAACCACCAACTGATTGTTAGCAGTTAAAGCTCCGTAAGCGTGAGAATACGGCGTGTCGTCGCGGTTGACAATACCGCGCATTATATTCAGTTGTTGGTCATGGGAAAGCTTGTAAAAATCATCCAGCAGCATGGGAGCTAATTGTGGGTCGGCGGCGGCGGGAGCGGCTGGTGTAACTGAGTCTCCCATTTTTTCATAAACAAAATAGAGCAGCGCCAGTTTTTCATCTGTACCCAACCCGTTGATTGCCTGAACGATGTTTTGAGTGTCGTTGGAGAGAGAGTGAGGATTGGTCGCGGCGGGTGAGTTCATAAATAAAATTCCTTAAAAAATGTTTCCAGAATATATAAGTATCAAGATTTGTAAGTGCAAGTCACCATCCCCTAGAGGTAATACGATTTGAGGTTTGAGATTTGAGATTTGAGATTAAACAATGGGGAATGGGTGAGTATGTATGGGTTGGGAGCTTGCCTAAAGCTGCATTCTTTTCGGAAAGTGATGTAATGTTAAGGCACTAACCTAGAATAAATCATCCTTAAGATAGAAGCCAACGATACATCTGCGGGTAGATGAAAAAGCCAGGGAGTAAAGTAATAATTGATACAGTGAATTGTTAAATAAAACTAGCAAGGAGTCGGCTATGTCTCAAATCAATACAGAAGTCAATAACATTGAAAACTTTGATGCTCAGCAGATCACTGAAAGCGCGGAAGCTGGAGAACAAAAGTTGCCGACCGTTGATGTATCAGCAGATTACGAAGCTTCAAAAGAATTCAGCGTTAGTGACATCGATCGCACTGGTGCCGGCGCCCAAGCTGCCGCCGCTGCAACTGCACCTAAATTTCCTATTCCCGCTGCTCAAGATAATATTGCAAAGCCGGCAGATACAAGCGGCAATCCCAATGATTTTCGTTCGATGGCTCAGGAAATTAAGCCTGCTGGTACACCGGGCGAAGTTACCGACGATTTGATGCAGAAAGCGATCGATCTTGGGACTCCTGGCAGTTAATTTAGAAATTCTCCATCCTCGATGCAAAACCTCTGTATTGTAGGGTGCTGATGCCCCGCCTTACCCCTATAATTCCCGCGTCAAATCACGTTTTGCATAAGTTCTGAATTGTCAAGTGAGTGCAGGATAAGCTGCCATACAGTAGGGACACAACAATGTTGTGTCCTTAAATCGTTAATTTTTAGTGTCCCTAATCGCTTAGTTTTAAGTCGATCGCCCGACAAATTTTCCCGACAGTGCGATCGCCCAAAATTTCAATTACTAAATCCACGCGATCGCCCTCCAGCATCGACTTAATAAATAACTCTGGATGCAGCGCTTTCCAGAAATATTCAACAAACCCATTAATTTCAGCTTCTGACATTCCCGGCTTCCCCGCCGCCATCATTTCCCGTTCCGCCTGATTGCGCCACACTTGAGAAAGGCGATAATCTTGGGGATACAAAACCATCAACCGATCTAATCGGTTCCACAGCGGCAAATAGTCGTGCAGCTTCGCATTCATATCGCGCGCAAACTGACAGTCGCTTTCTGTGGAAATGGGAAACGGTGCAGTCGTCAAAAACTCGTTCAATTTGGGCTCAATGACTGGATTCACGCCGACAAACCAACCTTCAAAAAGTACAATATTCGCACCGGAAATAATTTCTGGTTGACTTCTATCTCCTGCACCTCCATAGGCAGATTTGTCAAACCTGGGAATTTCTATATTTTTATTAATTATATCGGGTTTTAGGGCATCTGATTTGGGATTGTCAACTGCTGCTAAATTGTAAGTTATAGAACCGCGCAACTTGTCTAAAACTGCAATTCCCAAGTCAATATCGTGAGTACCGGGAGGGCCGCGCCAAATTAAACGCGGGTCTGCTTTTTGGAGTTGTTGGCGATCGGCATAAGTCTTGTAAAGATCGTCTAAAGAAAGGCTGACAGTAGAATATCCCAATTTTCCCAGAATCAGCCTCAAAACTTGGCATAAAGTAGTTTTTCCCGTTCCTTGCACTCCTAAAATTCCTTGAATTAAAGGACGGTTTAAACTTTGTTTTGCATCCGATAATTGCATTGCCAGCGGCAGCCACAGATTCCACAAAGTTTCGAGGAAAACAGTTGACTTTAGCGGGAAAGTATGCAGTTCGTCAAGAAGAGAAAAGAATAAATCGGTTTTGCAGCGGACAACATCGGCTACATTGTCGGCAGTAATGCCAAAAGCGCGCGTTAGCGAAGCCCTCGAAGAGGATTGCACATCATCCGCAAGTTCCCAAAAAGCCAGGTGCTCGAAGTCGGGCGCGATCGGGCGATCGCCCGCTTGCCACCGATGTAAAATTTCAATAGGGGTTACAGTCGATAGATCCATATCCTAAAAACTCTCTATGCGGGGGCGGGTTTTGTACAAATACTATCTGCAATTGACAAATATTTGACCCCACCCAACAACGAATACAAGCCCCAACTCCGGTCGTGGAGAGTTCAAAAATTCCGACCCTAGTTCAAATTAAAATTTTTTAAGATCACGTTTTTATAAATACTATCTACAGCAGACCAATATTTCACCATTTTTTAAGAACCTAGTTTAAAAGCCTCCACAAATAAATTGTAAGTCACGCCAATTTTCAGAGCATAGAGCATATCCACCCAAAAAGAACGGGCTACAGGCCGCGGGCTGCCGTAAACCAGCCAGCTCGCGAACTCAGTCAACAACACCAACAGCCCGGCCGCGATAATATCCCAATCCGCAGATTGTCCGGCGATGGTCGAAATAGCTGTTCCCAAAAAAGTGCCGAACAGCAGGCTAATTAGCAGGAGCGAAATCCGCCGCCAAGGATTGCTCAGCCAGCCTCGGAAGCGATCGCCCAGAACATCAATTAATCTGTTAATTCGGGTATTCTGCATAAAAGTTATACGATTTGAGATTTGAGATTTGAGATTTGAGATGCGGAATTACTTATGAATATTGGGGTTGGGAGTACGGGCTTATAGTGGTACTCTTTTTTTCAACTGCTATTAAAAGCTATACCGATGAGTAAACAAATGCCCGTCCCGACCAACTCCAAATTCTTACCGGAGTCAGTATGTCGCCATCTAAAATCTCAAATTTAACATCTAAGATGGTATTGAGCGAGCGGCGACTTATAGCCGAGAACGGTCAAGTAATTTAAGTGTAACTGTATCTTGTCGCACAGCAGACCCTGGTTTTACATTAAAAATAGTTAACACTAATTTCGGGTGCAGTCTATCCTTTAAGCCTAAAATCTATGAATCTTAAAATTTACCAGATCGTAATTGGAGTGTCGATCGTCCTAATTACAGGAATGTTTCTAGGACGTTTTGAAATCACTATCTCCAACGGTTCAAATCCTTCCAGCGATTGGCCCTCACAAGCCACCGCACTCCCCCCAATACCCCCCGTTTCCCCAGTCGCGACAGCTTCAGCAGACACCGCCAGCGAGCCCAAGCCCGACTCAACACCAACCCCCCCAGATCCAGAGGAGGAATTGCTTTCCTCAGTCCCTGTAAATGCTAAAGCCTCCGGCCTTTTGCGCGTCAGCAACCGCAGCGAACACCCAGTGCGAGTGGCCCTGCTGTCGAAACGGCAAGCCAAGGAATCCTATGGAAAACCCGCGCACTGGGATTTTGCGCCGGGGGAAGGCGGTGGCAAGGGACTGATGCTATCGCTGCCGGAGGGCAAGTTAAAAGTCAAACGGGGAGACATTCTGGTGGTTTTTGCTCAGGATGGTTCTCGTCGCTACTGGGGGCCTTTCGTCGCCGGGGAGACACCCTCGCCGGCTTGGAACAGCACAGCCGGAGAATGGCAATTAATTTTGCAGCCGTGAACGCTTAGCTGCCGGTGCCGAGATTTTGGTCGAGAAAGCCGGTTGATACGGTTTTATTGAGAATGATGCCGCTATGGGAGTTAACCTCAGATAGCGGCATCATTATATAGCGGGATCATTATAAGGAACAGGCTTTCAGGCCTGTTCGACAAAGAGTGAATTTTCTTGTGGCGAGTAGGGTTTGGGCAGGAGATCCCGCCCATGAAAGCCTTGTTGAGAATGGTGCAACATCTCTGTTTAATCGGATTCGATCGAATTGGGAGTTTCGAGAATGCGAATCTTTCGGTAGACTCTCTATGCGAGCTAAAATTTTAAATCTAAAATCGCAGGAAGTTTGGGTGAAGGAAGTTATTAAAAGTTTGTCAGAGTTTAGAAATCGCCCGCTCGCACCAAAGCTGCTGTCGCTGTTGTGGCTGTTCGCGATCGCCTGGGTAGGTTTCTTGTGGAATCTTGGTAACATCGGTTTAGTTGACGAAACGGAACCGTTATTTGCCGAAGCTGCGCGTCAAATGACGGTGACAGGGGATTGGATCACTCCTTATTTCAACGGCGAAACAAGGTTTGACAAGCCGCCATTGATTTACTGGCTGATGGCGGTGGCTTACCGCACTCTGGGCGTTAACGAATTTGCCGTGCGTCTTCCCTCGGCTTTGTGCGCGATCGGTCTGACTTGCCTCGGATTTTATACCTTATGGAAGGAAGAAGGAAGTTCGGCAACGAGCAATGTACGGGATTTAACGGATGTCAGGAAGCAGGAAGAAGTTCGATCGAAGCCGGAAGAAGAAACAGAGAATCAAAACTCAAAACTCAAAACTCGCCGTCTCCCAATCTTTTTTTCTACTCCTTGGATTGGTGCGGCCCTAATAGCTTTAAATCCCCACACTATTGCCTGGGGACGGACTGGCGTTTCAGATATGCTATTAGTCGGTTGTATGTGTTCGGCACTGCTCGCATTTTTCCTCGGTTACACTCTAGAAGAACAGAGAGAAAAAGCAGAATTTTCCACTGTTTCCGCTTCCCGATTTCCCAATAAGTGGTATCTGACTTTTTATGTACTAATTGCCTTGGCAATTCTGGCTAAGGGGCCTGTGGGAATTGTCTTGCCAGCGCTGATTGTTGGCAGCTTCGGGCTTTATTTGGGAAATTTTCGGCAACTTTGGCGCGAAATGCGTCCGGTGTCGGGAATCTTGATTATTCTGGCGATCGCCCTGCCGTGGTACATTTTCGTTATTTTAGCCAACGGTCAAACTTATATTGACAGCTTTTTTGGCTATCACAATTTCCAGCGTTTTACTGGGGTAGTCAACAAGCACTCGGCGCCTTGGTATTTTTACTTTTTTGTAGTGCTAGTTGGTTTTGCACCTTGGTCGATTTATTTGCCTGTGGCGATCGCCCGCACCCGTTTTTGGCAGCGCAGTTACTGGCGTCGTCAACCGCGATCGGCTCAGTTGAGTTTATTTGCCCTATTTTGGTTCGGCTGCATCTTTGGCTTTTTCACGATCGCCGTGACCAAATTGCCGAGTTATGTATTGCCTTTAATCCCCGCCGCTGCGATTTTGGTAACGCTGCTGTGGAGCGATATTATTGCAGGCAACGAACCCGATAACAGGCGGATAAAGTTAGAAAAAAAATCAAATTCTTTACCGCGAGGGCTGTTAGTTACCTACATTTTCAATGTCGTATTTTTATTAATTATAGCCGGAGCAACTTTCTACTGCTACAACTGGCTGGGAGACGACCCCGCAATGCCCAACTTTCCCCAAGCAATTCAGCAGTCGGGATTGCTGATTGTCGGCGGTACGATTTGGATAATTACAGCGGTGGCGATCGCACTTTTACTCTGGAAGCGGCAACAGCGCTGGATTTTGGTTGCTAACTTCATCGGGTTAGTAGCATTTATCATCTTTGGTCTTACTCCCGCCTACAAAGTCGTTGATATCAACCGCCAGTTACCTCTGAGACAGTTAGCGCAGGTTGCAGTTCAACAAAAACTGCCGGGGGAAGAGTTTATTATGGTTGGTTTCTGGAAACCTAGTCTGGTTTTTTATACCAAAGAGCCGGTGACTTACTACCGAGCTGTCAGAAGGGCGATCGACTACATTAAGCAATCTAAAAACGCAAATTCTCCCTCTATTTTGCTGCTGGGATATCCAGAGAAATTTGTGGAATTAGGATTGCAGCCAAATCAATATCAATTGTTGGATAGTCGGGGCGCTTACCAACTCGCCAGGGTTCCGAGAAAAGCATTTCGATAGTGCTTATAGTGTGAACTCATACTGGTTAAACAAGGTAGAAAAATGATTACAACTAAGAATCTTCAACTACTTGCCGTCGAAAGGATTCACATAGAAGCTTTCTTACGAAGTAAAAGCGAGCTTGCAGCAATTTTAAATGTCATAGTGCCTAATAGCTGGCCTCTTTTCCCGGAAGCATTTTCGCTCCCTGCTGACGAATCTTGCGAATCCAATCCGCCTCCAACTGACTGGCACAACTACTTCTTTATTCATCCAAAAAATCAAGTGCTTGTCGGCAATGGAGGTTTCAAAGGCTCACCTGATGAGTCGGGGACTATAGAGATAGGTTATGAAATTGCTTCCGAATATTGGAATCGCGGATTTGCAACTGAGGTGGCACAGGGAATGATCGATTATGCTTTCGCTCACGAAGAGGTGAAAGCAGTCATCGCTCACACTTTAGCTGAAAAAAATGCCTCGAATAGCGTGTTGCAAAAAGTGGGAATGAAGTTCATTGCAGAGGTGGACGATCCTGAAGAAGGCAAGATATGGCGATGGCAAATAAGCAGGGATGAATATCATCCGACTTGAACTGTAAAGCCGTTTGGCTGTTTAAGCCACGGGTTTTGGCGGTAATTTGAAGGTTCTCGGTTGGAGCATTAAATCTGCCAGATTGAATAAAAGCTATAATCTAGTCACTACCTAAAACCCGAAGCTCGGAGCCTACAATGGTTTCAATTCTCTACAAACCCTCCTCGTTAATCCATGAAATTTGCATTGAAAAAGTCGATCGGTGGAAGTTGTTCAAATTTAGTGAACCGCTCCAACAGCGGATAGAACAATTGTTAGAGAAGAAAAAGGCAGATCAATTAATGACAGAAGAGGTAGCGGAACTCGAAGCCATCGGGGAATTAGATCGCATCTTTACGCACATCAATGCAATGATGGTGGCTGAAGATGTCAATCAGCGATCGTGAGTTAACTAGAGCGTTACGGAGTAGATTAGATGAATCCTGAGACAAAACAAGTATCACAGCACATGAAAGAATTTGGGCTTCATATTCTTGGGAGAGCTATTTATGATGCAACGTTTAGCGAGATGACGAGGCCTTTTGCTCATATGTTGTCGGTAGTTCATGCAGCACAGGGAGCAGAAATACTTATCAAGGCACGCATTGCTGAAGAGCATCCGCTTTTAATCTTCAAGTCCTACCCTAAATCAAATACTACTAAGGATGTATTGAGTATCAAGGAACTCTTTAAGTACGGTCGAACTTTAATGTATTCAGAGTTACCTGAAGTTCTTTGGGCGACAACTGGTTATAGAATCAAGGAATTAGATAGATATCAAAAATTTGGCGAGCTGCGAAACATCATTGTCCATTTTTCTGCCGCTCCTGATTGCGAAGCTTCCACAGAGACATTAAAATTTGCTTTGGAAGTTTTAGATTATATAGTTCAGGATTTTTGGGGTGAGAGCTTGATTTACTATTCGCAAGAATGGGAAGATGCAATCATTTCAGATAATTATCTGCAAGAACAAATTGATCGATTGAATATTCAGGTGCACCCCGACACACAGAAACAAATAGAAGTCTTGACACTCCCTTAAAATAAAATGGAGATAGAAGTCAGTAAGGGGAACGATCGCTCATAATTAAGGGAGTGTCTACAGCCACCCAACATCATCGAGAAAAGTGTATTTAGAAAAGTGGAAGATTATGATTCCAATCAATGAAGCCCAAAAGCAGTTACAGCAATTGATCGATGCGGTGAGTCAGTCGCACCAACCTATTGTGATTGCAGGACAGACTAGCAATGCAGTGTTATTATCAGAATCTGACTGGGCATCTGTGCAGGAGACACTGTATCTTCTCTCAGTGCCAGGGATGCGGGAATCGATTCGGGAAGGACTGGCAACGCCGATCGAGGATTGCGCTAAGGAGTTGGAGTGGTGAGTTGGAATCTAGTCTATACCAAACAGGCACTGAAAGATGCCAAAAAGCTCGCTTCTAGCAATTTACGAGACAAAGCGCAAGAGTTACTCGACATTATTCAAACCAATCCGTTTCAGAATCCTCCACCCTACGAGAAATTGGTGGGAGATTTGGAAGGTGCATATTCACGGCGAATCAACATTCAGCATCGTCTGGTGTACGAGGTGATTGAGTCCGAGAATACGATCAAAATTTTGCGGATGTGGACGCATTATGAGTAGTGTTTCTAACAGGTTAACTAATACAGGGGTATAGCGATCGCTCTTTGGACTGGTGAGGAGAGCCGACCATACGTGCCATAATCAGCCATATTCTCTGGTACGCGATCGCCTGAACCTATGGATGCGCTAATCGGCAAAACTTTACAAGGTGGAAAATACACCCTAGAACAAGAATTGGGAAGAGGCGGCTTTGGAATAACTTTCAGGGCAAATCACCGCTATTTAGGACAGCCTGTAGTCATTAAAACCCTCAACGAATCTCTGCGGCAGCAACCCAATTTTGCTGAGTTCGATCGCAAGTTTCAAGACGAAGCGAGGCGGTTGGCTTCCTGCGTTCATCCGAATATTGTCCGCGTCAGCGATTTCTTTGTGGAAGACGGGCAGCCTTACATGGTGATGGACTACATTGCCGGTCAGAATTTGGCAGATGTAGTCGGTTCAAATCATCCGCTGCCAGAAAATCTTGCAATTCTCTACATCACTCAAATTGGCGCTGCTTTAAAAGTTGTTCATCAAAAGGGTTTGCTGCACCGAGATGTCAAGCCGCAAAACATTCTTTTGCGCCAAGGTACTCAGGAAGTCGTGCTGATTGATTTTGGCATAGCCCGCGAGTTTACTCCTGGTGCAACCCAAAGTCACACTAATATGGTGTCCGATGGCTACGCGCCGCCAGAACAGTATTTTGCCCAAGGAAAATATACGCCCGCAACAGATGTTTACGGTATGGCGGCGACGCTTTACACTCTGCTGACAGCACAGGTGCCGGTGGCTGCAATTTTACGCACCAGCCAGCCGATGCCTTCACCCCGCGACTTGCGGCCTGAGCTAAGTGCGGCTGTCAGCTCTGCGGTGATGCGGGGGATGACGGTAGAATCTCAAAATCGCCCTGCTAGCGTGGATGAGTGGCTGTCGCTGCTGCAGGGGCAGCCTCCTGGTGCAGCGTCGCCGAGCACCGGGCCGACGGTGGCGGTGATTCCGGGACACGGGCCTCAGTCGCCTGCGGGTTCCAGAACAGCGCCTGCTGTGGTGTCTTCTGGAGACAGCAACCGCAAGGTTTGGTGGATTTTGGGGTTCGTGGCGATCGCACTTATTGTTGCAGGTTTGGTCGGTATTGCTAGGGTTTTCCTCAACCGGCCGTCTTCAGAACCCGCACCGGTGGCCCAGGACGATCGCACTTCGGCCCCTGCAGATCCAGACGCGCGCTCCAGCCCCGCACCAATTCCCGCGCCCACACCAACGCCCGCCCCGACTCCCAGAGAAACTCCAGCGCCTGCTGCTGAAACTCCAGCGCCTGCTGCTGAAACTCCAACGCCTGCTGCTGAAACTCCAACGCCTGCTGCTGAAACCCCAGCGCCAACACCAGCGCCAACTCCCGAAGCTGTCGAACCCACACCAACGGAAAAACTTGTTGACAAAGAGTTGCCGCCAGATCGATCGCCCGCACCCAGCGAACAACCGGGAACCAGTTATCAGAAGACTCCCACAATCCCTGGGTATGCCGTTGGTACGCCGGAAAGTCAGATTTTATCCGAATTGGGAGAACCGACTGACTCTCAAGCGCGGGGCTATTGGCCGAATACTCGCACGGCACTTTACGAAATATTGCCCAATCGGATTACTCTCGGCTACATTTACGATCGCGATTCGGGCCAGCTAGTACAAACAGAGGGTTCTTTTGCCCAGTCGGTGGACGATTTGGTAGTGCGAACCGCCTTAAACGGGATGGTGGGCGGCGCCAGCAGGGAGATTTTGCAAGGCTTGGGCGACGTGCAGCAGCGCCGGAGTAATCGGTTTACTTTTAGGAAGGGTTCCCTCGAAGGGATGATCGAACGCAATGAGCGCGATCGGATTTACATCGGCGTCTGGGACGACAACTTGCATTAATTAGGAATTACGCACGGGTGGTCAGAAACCGGGTTTTTTTGCCAGATACTTCGTTACAGCCCGCATTAACAGCAAAAAACCCGGTTTCTTTAGTCCCCAATCGAAAATCTAAAATCCCAAATCTAAAATCGACTTGACCCCTGTCAATAAACCTTTCAAGGGCGAACTCTGGGCTCCACCCCAAAAAAACTGGAACTCTTGTGGAACAGGCATCTTGCCTGTTCAAAAAAATGGTGCAAGAGGTAAATATTCCCGACTCAGCTTTGTGCCAAAATCCCAAATCCCCAATCGAAAATCTAAAATCGAAAATCGAAAATCGCTTGACGCAACACGAAATATTGTCTATCATAAAAGAACACACGAGGGGCTGTAATGGTTTCGACAGGGTGGCGAAAGCTGCTCCGTGATGCAGGTCGAGAGGGAGTCTACTCTCGTTAATATCGGCTCAAAAAAAATAGTAAATGCGAACAACATCGTTCCTTTCGCTCGCAAAGCCGTAGCTGTAGCCTAAAAACTTCTTGAGCTTGGTTTAGAGTGTATGCCACCTCACTCCGTTAACGGTAGCATAACAACCCCCAACGGATGCCCTAGCTAAACGTTTCTAGTCGGCTAGCTAGGAAAGCAATCACTAGAAAATCCCCCCATTTGGGATAAAAATGGTTCCCGCCCCGAGGATCAGAGGGGATAAACCTGTGAACGATCGGAAGGTAAATACCCGCTTTGGACGGCAGTTCGATTCTGCCCAGTTCCATCGCCAAGGTGACGTAAAATCAATGGTTTAAGCCATTTGAAAGTCGCTTTACAACATTCAAAGGGCCGGCGAGTTAACTCGCCGGCCCTTTTGTTTAGCATTCAATCTTGATTCAATCTAAAATCTAGAATCTAAAATCTAAAATCTAAAATCTAAAATCGTATAAGACCCACCCATTAGCTACGCTGCAGACTCATATAATTAGAACTTCACCCTGTCTGTGCGTTGTTGGAGCCTGTCGGGCGATATACTATTAGGCGGTAAAGCATTAAAAATCTTTACAAAGACCCCGATTTTTAAGCCTACTCCTACGAAGGACGGGTGAAAAATTATATGCTGATCGCTCAAAAGCTGGACAAATGAACCCAGGAATTGACTTACAAGGAAGTTTCGTAGAAGCCCTCATGAATTTGGGCTTACCGGCGGACATCGCCCAAGTGCTTTGGCTACCGCTGCCAATGTTGCTGATGATTGTCGCTGCCGTTTTCGGGGTACTCACTAGCGTCTGGCTGGAACGGAAAATTTCCGCCGCCGCTCAACAACGGATAGGCCCGGAATTTATCGGCCCTCTGGGAGTTTTAGCACCCGTTGCTGACGGTCTGAAGTTGGTATTCAAAGAAGACATCGTACCGGCCAAAGCTGACGCGCTGCTATTTACCCTAGGCCCGGTAATTGTGGTGATTCCAGTTTTTCTCTCCTACTTAATCGTCCCCTTCGGAGAGCATATGCTGATCGCCGATATGGGGACAGCGATATTTCTGTGGATTGCCCTGTCTAGCATTCAGCCGATCGGCTTGCTGATGTCCGGCTATGCTTCAAACAACAAATACGCCCTCCTCGGCGGACTCAGAGCCGCGGCTCAATCCCTCAGCTACGAAATTCCCCTAGCTTTGGCAGTATTGGCAGTCGTGATGATGTCCAACAGCCTCAGTACGATCGACATCGTACACCAGCAAGCCGACTACGGCATTCTCGGCTGGAATATCTGGCGGCAACCCGCAGGTTTCCTGATTTTCTGGATCGCAGCACTAGCAGAATGCGAACGGTTGCCCTTTGACCTCCCGGAAGCAGAAGAAGAATTGGTAGCAGGATATCAGACTGAGTACACAGGCATGAAATTTGCTTTGTACTATATCGCTTCCTACGTTAACCTCGTCCTTTCTTGCTTGCTAGTAGCAGTTTTGTACCTCGGCGGCTGGGAATCCCCGATTCCTGTCGGAGTGTTGACAAATGCCCTAGGATTGAGCGAAACGACTCCTTGGTTACAGGTAATTACTGGCTTGCTGGGCATTACGATGACCATGTTGAAAGCCTACTTTTTCCTGTTTCTGGCAGTTCTGCTCCGCTGGACTCTGCCGCGAGTTCGGATCGACCAATTGCTAGATTTGGGATGGAAGTTTTTACTTCCTGTTGCTCTAGTTAATTTACTATTGACCGCAGCTTTGAAACTTGCCTTTCCCTTTGCTTTTGGCGGTTAATTAATAATAGGTAAAGGGCAACAGCTAAACCAAAATAGCTGTTAACCAATTACCTATTATTAATTATCAATTACCAAAAACTCAAGTACAGAGAGAGAACACCATGCTAAAATTCCTCAATCAAGTAGGCGAATACGCCAAAGAGACTCTTCAAGCTGCTAAGTATATCGGTCAAGGGCTATCTGTTACTTTTGACCACATGAGACGCCGGCCGATTACGGTGCAGTATCCTTACGAGAAACTAATTCCTTCGGAACGTTTCCGGGGTAGAATTCACTTTGAATTTGACAAGTGCATCTCCTGCGAAGTCTGCGTTCGGGTGTGTCCGATCAACTTACCTGTAGTGGATTGGGAATTTAACAAAGAAACTAAGAAGAAGCAACTCAAGCACTACAGTATCGATTTCGGTGTTTGTATCTTCTGCGGCAACTGCGTAGAATATTGTCCGACTAATTGTTTGTCGATGACAGAAGAGTATGAGTTGGCAACCTACGAACGTCACGAATTGAATTTTGACAACGTGGCCCTCGGACGTTTACCCTACAAGGTTACAGACGATCCGATGGTGACACCGATGCGGGAATTCGCTTATTTGCCGAAAGGTGCGATCGACCCTCATGAAGTTTCCTACACCGATCGCCGCGCCGGTCTGCGTCCAGAGGAAATTATCGAAAAGTAAGTAATTAGTCATTAGTCAGCAGTCATCAGTCATTAGTGAAATAACCAATTATTAATGACTGCTAACTAATGAGTAAAAACGAACAATAGAAAACTAATAATTGAGGATAAAAAATTGTGAATCTAGCTGAAGGGGTTCAAATTGTTTCATTTGGAATATTGTCGGTAATGATGATTGCAGGAGCATTAGGAGTAGTGCTGTTCTCCAACATCGTTTACTCAGCATTTTTGCTGTGCGGCGTATTTACTAGCATTGCCGGCTTGTACCTGTTGCTGAATGCCGACTTTGTAGCAGCAGCGCAGGTATTGATTTATGTTGGCGCTGTTAACGTCTTGATTTTGTTTGCGATTATGTTGGTAAACAAGCGAGAAGATTTCCGCACAATTCCCAACGCTTGGGTGCGTCAAGTAGCAACAGCAGTAGTTTGCGTAGGCTTGTTTGCGCTGTTGGGTACGATGGTGGTGTCTACTCCTTGGGCTATTGTCGCAACTACAGGAGCACCGGCCGAAAGTTCGATCGTCACTATCGCCAAACATTTCTTCACCGACTTTTTGCTGCCTTTCGAGTTAGCATCAGTGTTTTTGTTGATGGCAATGGTGGGAGCAATTGTGTTGGCGCGCCGCGATTTCTTCCCGGATGAACTGTCAAAGAAGCTATCCGAAACACCTGCTTTGAGTTTGCCGGAAAGACCTCGCGAATTAGTTTCTGCCGGAGATGTGTCTTCGCCAGAATCTAAGTAATATTATGGTGCGCTTAGCGCACCATAGTGTTAGTTTTGTAGTAACTTTAGATTGAGACAAAATCGCAAAATTTATGCAACTGCAACTCCAGTATTTCCTGTTATTAGCCGCCGCTCTTTTCTGTATTGGTATTTACGGTTTGATTACCAGCAGAAATGCAGTGCGCGTGTTGATGTCGATCGAGTTGATGCTGAATGCTGTCAATCTCAATTTGATGGGTTTCTCCAATTATCTCGACCCTGTACAAATTAAGGGCCAAGTATTTACCGTGTTTGTAGTTACGGTAGCGGCGGCTGAGGCGGCCGTAGGTTTGGCAATTGTTTTGGCGATTTATCGCAACCGCAATACCGTAGACATGGAAGAATTTAACTTGCTTAAGTGGTAATTCATCAATAGTCATCAGTCAATAGTCATCCGTCATTAGCGACAAACTAATGCAGATTAAAGACTGATGACTAAGGACTAATAACTAAAAACTAATGACTAATGACTTCTAGTAATTTCTAGAGTAATTCTCCCCCCGAAATCAGGGATGGGGGCAGCAGGTTTCGAGAGTTGTAGTTTAACTTTTTCGACTAACGGTAGTTCTAAAAGCGCTTGAGCAATAGTATCTGCTAGGCGTTCGATTAATAAAAACTTCGAGTCTTTGACTAGCTTTTGAATCAGAGTAATGGCGCTACGGTAATCAAGAGTATGTTGAATATCATCACTTTTTCCAGCTTGCGATAAATCCAGCCAAAGAGTAACATCCACTTCAAACCACTGCCCCAAAACTTGCTCTTCCGGCAGATAGCCCGTATATCCGTAACAGCGAATTGCTGTAAGTTGAATAGAATCCATTTTGCAATAAACTAAAAGTGCGTTGCCTAACCAATTTGTATTAAACCAGATAAAGTTCTCTTTCTCTTCCCTCTCTTTTTTTGCCCTTTTCCTTCTCCCTCTGCGCTCTTTGCGCCCTCTGCGGTTCAATAACTCTTATTCTATCTTAAATTTCACAACCGTCCTCCTTTCTCCAACTTGTCCAGTAAATCCTCAGCTACTTCATACCATTTCCGCCTAATTTCAGCATCTTCTGGCTTTTCTGTCAAGGTACGACCTTGGAATTCGGGATATTTACTGTAATATAATTCATCCACTTTTTGATAGAAGATATCTTGATTAATGTTGAGATTTTTGCGTCGTTTACCAATCTTTTCTTGACGAATTATTTCGGCTTCCTCTAAGGACGTATCGGGAGGTTGCTGGCGCGAAGTAAATTTAGGTAAATCCGGCAACTTGGGCAACGTGAAACCAGATTTGACTACACTAAAAGCTAAAATTCCGGGCACCAAAATCACACTTAAACTCCCTAGGGTTTTCCAAGGTATTAACTTGAATGTGCTGTTGTTGTTAACAATTTGAGGATTTTGGTGAACAGGAGTATGATTACTGGTAGCAGTTTGAGTGGTGTTTTTGAAAGGGCGGCCGACAAAGTTCATTGTCACCATTTGGGAAATTATACTGCCAATGTGAGATAGTTTTGGATCTTTGAGTGCTTCGCGGACTTCTTTTGCGGATTGGTAGCGATCGCCCGGTTGTTCTGCTAACATCCGATCCAATACCGTGGCTAAATTTGGGCTGACACTGACGTGCGATCGCCAATCCCAAGTTTTATTATTGATATCGTACAATTTTTGGGGCTTTTTGCCGCTTAGCAGTACCAAAGCCGTGACGGCTAAAGCGTACAAATCGCTAGCAGCAGAAACTTTCCCCAGTCGCATTTGTTCGGCTGGCGAATAACCCTGTTTGCCGATCGCCGTATCAGATTGTCCGTTAAACTGAAGTACAGCATTGGCTGCGATTTGTTTGACCGAACCGAAATCAATTAAAAAGGGTAGTTTGTCAGCATCATGCTGAATAATATTATCCGGGGAAATATCGCGGTGAATTAAATTTTTTGAGTGGATGTATTCTAAAACTGGTAAAAGCTGAAATAGCAGTTGAGTAACTTCGGCTTCGGTAAAATTTTTACCTTGCTGCTGGCGCGATATCAATATTTCTTCGTAGGTTTGACCCTTGATATAATCTTGCACTAAAAATAAAGATGGATTCCCCCCCAAATCCGTTCGCAGGAGTTCTCGAAAACGGGGGATTTGCGGGTGTTGGAGGTGGTAAAGCATACTCGCTTCGCGATCGAACAATTCGGCAGCTTTCGGGCTGTGAACCACCGGAGAAAACTCTTTGAGCACGCAATGTTCGTTGTAGCGGTTGATATCTTCGGCGAGGTAAGTGCGGCCGAAGCCACCCCGGCCTAATTCGCGGAGGATGCGGTAGCGTTTTTCGAGAGTCGAACCTGGGGTGAGGAGGGAGGAGTTAGACATAAACCACGGCAAATTGTTCGAGTTGGGGAGTCGCGGAGCACAGTATAGCTTATTGTAGCTAAGTTTGTTTGAATGTCAGGGAAGGAAGGGCGATCGCTTTTTTGGGATGGATGAAGGAGAAGGGACACTTTGCTTAAGATGCAGTATCTACAGGATATCGTAGGGGCGGGTTTTACCAACCATCTATGTTATAAACCAACAATATAATAAACCCGCCCCCACGAACACGACAAATCCAAATCTACATTTTTGGCATTCGATCTAACATCAGGTTAATCGGGATTATCTGCTGTGTGGGGCGGCTTTATATAAATTGTTCGTGAACATCAAATATTGTTGGTAAACCCCGCCCCTACAGGCTTTTTTCTTGTCGGGTTTGAGCGCCTATCGAGAATTTACAAATCTCGATGTGTAAATTCCTTAGCATCCTTCCCTACATAACTCGCGGCAACATGGCCATCTCCAACAACTCGATACTTATAGGTAATCAATCCCTCTAAACCGACAGGGCCGCGAGGTGGCATTTGCTGCGTGCTAATCCCCACTTCTGCACCGAAGCCGTAGCGGAAACCGTCGGCAAATCGAGTCGAACAATTGTGATAAACTCCGGCCGCATCTACTCCATTTAAAAAAGTTTCGGCGGCTTCCCTGTCTTCGGTAACAATGACATCTGTGTGTCTGGAACCGTATGTATTGATATGGTTAATTGCCTCTTCCACAGAATCTACTATTTTGATTGACAAAATCAAATCGCTGTATTCTGTAGACCAATCGGTTTCTGTCGCTTCGGCAATATTTTCGAGGATGGCGCGAGTTTTTTCGTCTCCCCGCAACTCAACTTTTTTCTGCTGCAAAGCTGCGGCAACTGCGGGCAGGAATTTGGGGGCGATCGCACTATGGACTAACAAAGTTTCAATGGCATTGCAGGCGGCTGGATACTGGGTTTTTGCATCGACAGAAATCTCTACTGCTTTCTGAATATCCGCCGCTTTGTCTGCGTACAAATGACAAATTCCGTCGGCGTGTCCCAACACGGGAATTCGCGTATTTTCTTGCACGAACCGCACGAAGGAATTAGAACCTCTGGGAATAATCAAATCTACATATTCATCCATTTTTAGCAGTTCGATTGTTTCTTCCCGCGTTGTCAGCAACTGCACAACTTCTGGATTAACCGGAGTTTCTGCTAATGCTTGATGTATCACTTTTGTCAAGACTTCGCAGGAACGGACTGCTTCTTTGCCGCCTTTGAGAATGACGCCGTTTCCCGA
The DNA here is from genome assembly GCF_036705485.1 of Microcoleus sp. AT9b-C3. Taxonomy (NCBI): domain Bacteria; kingdom Bacillati; phylum Cyanobacteriota; class Cyanophyceae; order Oscillatoriales; family Microcoleaceae; genus Microcoleus; species Microcoleus sp. AT9b-C3. The sequence goes on from NZ_JAUBUR010000002.1 coordinate 98,752, forward strand.
TTTAATTGCCAAGGATACTATCTGAATTAAAGCTTCTGGGCGCGCTTCAAAAATAATGCCTAAAACGCCCAAAGGACAGGTGACGCGCTTCAGAATTAATCCTGTATCCAATTCGCGGTGGATTTGCACGACACCGATCGGCTCAGGGAGTTTCGCAACGTCGCGCACGCCCGCGATCGCACTTTTCAACTTGCTCTCATCCAACTTGAGGCGATCGTACAGCGGTTTCGCAATTCCATCCGTCTGGGCCACCTTGCAGTCAGCCGCATTCGCCGCCACAATATCCGGCGCAGCAGCTTCCAAAGCTTTAGCTATAGCCTCAATAGCTTGATTTTTGGCCTCAGCGGACAAAACTGCCAATTTTCTAGCAGATACGCGCGTTTTTAGGGCAATTTCAATAATAGACATGGCAGTAACTTTTAAATAGTTTTGATTGTTGGGTTTTGAATTTTGAGTTGTGAATTGAATCCGCACAAATAAATTTCGGGGCGGTTTTCAGTCTTAACAATTCTAGAGGAAATTCTATATTTTTGTTTAGACCCCTTACAGCAATCCGCATTAACAGGTTAAAACAGTGAAGTATAGATAAAATCCCACGGTCATTTCCATTTGTCAATAACCTTTGGAGAGTATTATGTCATCTCACGCCCCTTTACGCAAGGCAGGGCGAGCCGCCAAAGCCGGCGTTAAACTGATACAGAAAACTGGCGGAAATCTCGTTTTAGCTTCCGGCGTCACCATCAGCCTGCTGTTTGGTATGGTGTTAGCGCTATCATTAGCCTCAGTTTTGATTCTCAATAGTCCCGATCCAGTCGCCGGATTGGCGATCGCACTTCCCATAACTCTGATTTTTAACATCGCTGCTTTTTTCCTATCGCCTTACTTGATGGACTTAACCCAAAATTGGCTCTACAATACTCGCTGGGTTTCCCTAGCAGAAATTGAAAGCCTAAGTCCCGAAACAGCGAAAGTTATTAAGAAGGTTTGCAAGCAGAAAAAACTCCAGCAGCCACGTTTAGGAATTATCGACGACCAAAACCCTACAGCTTTTACTTACGGTTCCTTTCCAAACAGCGCTCGCTTAGTGGTCAGTCAAGGTCTTTTTACCTATTTAGACGACGAAGAAATTGCCACTGTTTATGCCCACGAACTCGGTCACATTGTCCACTGGGACTTTGCAGTAATGACTTTAGCTTCGACTTTGGTGCAGATTACTTATTTAATTTACACAACAGCTCAAAGAATGGGTCGAAGTGGTGGCGAAAAAGCTAAAGATGCGGCCGGCACGGTAGCTGCTGTTGCTTATTTGTTTTACATCGCCGGCACTTATTTATTGCTATATTTGTCACGGACGCGAGAATATTTTGCCGACCATTTTGCAGCCGAAACTACTGGCAACCCCAATGCTTTGTCTCGCGCTTTGGTAAAAATTGCTTACGGTATTTTGGAAGAAGGACAAAGGGCAACAGAACCCAGCCGCTTATTAGAAGGAACTCGCGCTTTAGGCATTTACGATGCCAAAGCTGCCACATCTACTGGCACTGCTTACAGGATTACTTCGGAACCAGAAAAGATTGGGCGAGTGTTTTTGTGGGATATGTTTAATCCGTGGGGTTGGTGGATGGAGTTGAACTCGACTCACCCGCTGACTGGTAAACGAGTTCGTGCTTTGAGCACTTATGCGGAACAATTAGGCTTGGATGTTGAGTTTGACATGGGCCGGATTGTCGGCGAAGGCAACGATTTGAGCAAGCGGAGACTGTACGGAAATTTTGTGTTCGATTTGCTGCTGTACAGTGCAGAAACTCTCGGCTTAGCGGTGGGTTTTGCGATCGGCATTTCGCTGTATGCTGTAAACCCGATGATGATGGTTGCTTGTCCTTTAATTGGTTTGGGTGCGGGAATTTTGCTCAAGACTTTGGTGATGTTCCCCAATTACGAACAAGCAGAACACTTGGATGTTTTAACCTTAATGTCTGACCCTTATGCCAGTCCTTTGCGGGGTCAACCGGCGCAACTGCAAGGCGAATTAATTGGTCGCGGCGATGCGGGTTATACCTTCGGTTCTGATTTGAAACTGCAAGACAGAACGGGAATGATTTATCTGCGCTATGCTTCTCGTTTTGGGCCAATTGGTAATTTTCTGTTTGGCATGAAACGGGTTGAAAGTTTGATTGGAATGGAGGTTAGCGCTTTGGGTTGGTTCCGTCGGGGTGTTGCACCTTGGATGGATTTGATTCAGCTTGAAAGCGATAGCGGTACTACGGTTAAGAGTTATCACCGCTTCTGGTCTGTTGTGATGGGTATAGGGGCGATCGTTCTTGGTATTGCGGCGCTATTTATATCATTTGCTGCTTAAAAGTTGACAGGTAAAACGTTTTAAGTTAAATATAATTAAGCTCGCATTTTCGAGCTTGTTTTTTTGTTACATACGGTACTATCGAATTTTATACCGCTCTCAATTATCTTTTTTTGTGGTCAAAATAGTGAGTTTACGAACCGCTTTAGATGTGTTAGCGAAGGGGCGTCATAGCGAGCTTGTCGCAAAAAAAGAAGCAAGGAAGAAGTAAAGAAGGAGATAGGTAATCTTATGGTGGGAAGGAATTAATTCAGTTATGAGCAAACATGACAATTAAAATTGCTACAATTAGTTTGTTGTTGATAGTATTAAGTTTAGTAGTCAGCAATCCCAGCCATAAACTCAGGAGTAACATAACCAAGTTGCTCGCCCAAACGGAAAATAGGGAGAATAAAAACACCGTGCAAAGTATTCTCGATGACAGCGCAAAATTAGAAAAACTAGCTGGGGATTTCCAATTTATAGAAGGCCCGATTTGGCATCCAGACGGTTTTTTGCTGTTTAGCGATATTCCCGCCAATATTATCTATAAATTCGGCTCAAATCAGCAAGTTGAGGTATTTCGCCGCCCTTCGGGAAAAGCCAACGGCAATACTTTAGACAAAGAAAACCGCTTACTTACTGCCGAACACGAAAATCGCCGCGTATCCCGCACAGAAAAGGACGGCAAAGTTATCACATTGGCGGAGAGATACGAGGGAAAAAAGCTCAACAGTCCGAACGATTTGGTTGTTAAATCCGACGGCAGCATTTATTTTACCGATCCGTCCTACGGTGTTAGTAAAGACCAGGAAGAATTGGGTTTTTACGGTGTTTACAGGCTGGCACCAGACGGAAAATTAACTCTGCTGGTTAAGGATTTGGTGCTGCCGAACGGCATCGCTTTTTCACCAGACGAGCAAAAACTTTATGTCAACAATTCCGAAGCGGGATACATTGCGGTTTTTGATGTAAAACCGGACGGAACTGTTACCAACCAGCAGCTTTTTGCGGAGTTAAAAGATTCCAGTCAAAGCGGAGTACCCGACGGTTTAAAAGTTGATGTAGAGGGGAATGTTTACAGCACCGGGCCGGGGGGAGTGTGGATTTTCTCGCCGGAGGGCAAGCTTTTGGGGAAGATTTCTGTGCCTGAGACGGCGACTAATTTGGCTTGGGGAGAAAGCGATCGCCAAACGCTTTACATTACTGCAAGTAAAAGTCTCTATCGGATTCAGCTTAAAATGGCGGGTGTGCGGGCTGGAAAATAATCTAAAATCGGGCGAAGTTGAAAGTAAAGTGACATTGGCAGGCGAATCTCATATAAAGTATTGGTTTGTAGTAGTTCTTCAGGGCTGCTGCGAACTTTTATTTAAGACATTTTTTGACTCCGATGTTCGTAGCCCGCTTGCATAAATTTCTGACTGCGACTGTGGATGAAAAATCCCGATCGCACACAATATTTTGGTTAACTTTGAGCTTGACATTTGCTACACTTTATGGTTTTTTAGGACTCAAGCAAGTCTTCAGCGCCGAGTATATGGTGCAAGACGATGCGAGGCAGCACGTTTTCTGGATGATGCGGTTTGTCGATCCTGAATTATTCCCCAACGATTTCATTGCTAATTACTTTCAATCTGTAGCCCCCGCAGGATACAGCACGCTCTACAAATTAGCCGCAACAATTGGCATTCACCCGCTATTTTTTCACAAAATATTGCCACTATTTCTAGGCTTAATCTCCACTTATTACTGTTTTGGCCTTTGCCTAGAAATGCTGCCAGTGCCCATGACTGGATTTATTGCATCTTTGCTGCTAAATCAGCATATGTGGATGACTGATGATTTGGCTTCCGCAACGGCAAGAGCTTTTATATATCCGATATTCCTGGCTCTTTTATATTATTTATCGCGCAGTTCGTTGCTGCCTTGTTTAGGGGCTATCGCACTTATCGGACTATTCTATCCTCCTTACGCCTTGGTTGCTGCCGGAATTTTAGTTTTGCGCCTGCTAGCATGGAAAAACGGCGGTTTGCGCTTGTCGCGCGATCGAACTAATTACCTATTTTGCAGTACAGGTTTGGGAGTAATCTTTTTAGTAATGCTGCCCTACGCCTTAGATAACTCTGAATTTGGCCCAACTTATACCGCAGCAGAAGCGAAGCAAATGGCCGAATTTCTTCCCAGCGGCAGAAATGCTTTTTTTCGTCCAAATCCTAAAGATTATTGGTTGACAGGGCGGGGCAGCGGGATGTTTCCCAAGTCGCTGTTTACGCCTGTAACTCACTGTGTCGGGCTGTTATTTCCGCTGCTGCTGTTTTTGCGATCGGCTTTTCCCTTAGCAAATCAGATTCAAAGCAAAATCTGGCTTTTGCTTCAGCTATTTTTAGGCTCATCAGCGATGTTCTTTGCAGCTCACGCTACCATTTTTAAGCTGTATCAACCAGGTCGCTATACTGCCTATAGCTTGCGATTTATTGTTGTGTTGATAACTGCGATCGCCCTAACTTTAATTATCGATGGAGTCGGTCATTGGGCATCAACAACCGCAACAACATTTGATGTAAAAAACCTAGTTGCACTAATTACGACAGCGATTATCGCTATCGCCGTTGTCCTTTATCCCTGCTTGACCGAAAAATTTCCCACCGTCGGGTACGTAGAAGGTAAAATATCGGGTTTGTACAAATTTTTTCAGCAACAACCTAAAGATATCTTGATTGCCTCACTAGCGGGAGAGACTGACCACTTGCCAACATTTAGTCAGCGTTCTGTTCTGGTGGCAAAGGAATATGCAGTGCCTTATCAGAAAGGCTACTACAGCAGATATCGGCAGCGACTTAACGATTTAATTCGCGCTCAATACACTCCCGATCGATCTGTATTGCAAAATTTCATTAATAGCTATGGAGTTGATTTTTGGATGCTCGATCGCAATGCTTTCACTCTTCAGTATGTAAAGGATGATGGCTGGCTAAATCAATTTGATTCTACACCGGAGGCCAGCCTTTCTCTAGAACAAGGGAAAATTCCCGCCTTAGCTTCAGCCATGACAAGTTGTGCTGTTTTTCAGAATGAAATTATAGTGGTTTTGGAGGCGTCTTGTATTGTGAAATTGATGGGTAATTAAGGCGAGGCGGAGCCTTGGGATATGCGTTCCCAGGAAGAGCCGGGTAACTAGGAAGAAACCGGGTTTCTTAACTCAAAATCTTGGTTTTTAGGTTTAACCGGAGGCAACAAACTCGGTTTCCGACGCTAAAATTAGTAATTTAGTGATTTGTAGGGGCAATCCCCTTGCGGTTGCCACTCCTGATGAGTGATGTTGCAGATATCGTGCAATTAAATAATCTCCGCAATCAAAGGTGAATATAGATCGGGGGTCAAGTTCGCAGACAATGAAAATTGCACAAAAGCTCGATCGCCAATTATCTCTTGGGCAAAAACATGACAACACTTTACGTCAACCCGCAAACAGGCAGCGATTCCGCAGTCGGCAGCCAATCAGCGCCATTCAAAACTATAGCCCGCGCGATCATTGCCCGCGCTGCATCAGGAACTACGATTCAGTTAGCACCGGCAACTTATAGCGATGCTAGTGGCGAAAAATTCCCTTTGGAAATTCCCTCTGGAGTAAAAGTCATTGGCAATGAAGCTAACAAAGGTAGAGGCATTCTGATTCAAGGCAGCGGCAAATTTGTCAGTCCCACCGCTGCTGGTCAAAATATCACCATACTACTAGCAACTAATTCCCAATTGCGCGGAGTAACTGTCACCAATCTCGATAGTCGTGGCACGGGAGTCTGGATTGAGTCAACTTCTCCGACTGTGGCTAACTGCACTTTCACTCAATGCAAGCGCGAAGGCATTTTTGCCACGGGAACCGCTAATCCTACGATTCTCGATAACATATTTGTGGCAAACTCTGCGGCTGGGGTGATTATGGCGGGAACTGCTAAAGGAGCAATACGGCGCAATATTTTTCAAAAGACGGGTTTCGGCATTTCTCTGCAAGCTCAGTCGGCTCCTTTGATTGCTGATAACCAAATTTTGGAAAATCGCTCCGGTATCGTTTTAGCGGGGGAATCTCAGCCAATTGTACGCAATAATCGCATTGAAAAAAATACCGAAGACGGTTTGACTGCGGTGGGGAAGTCGCTGCCAGATATGGGTAATGCTCAAGATTTGGGCGGCAATATCTTTCAGAATAACGGCGAATTCGACTTGCAAAACGCGACTGGGGTTAAAATTTCTGCGGTGGGAAATCAACTCAATTCTTCGCGGGTAAAAGGTTTATTTGATTGGGGCAATGTGACGCCAACTCCGACTCCTGGCGGGCTAAAGTTCAGCGACATCAGCACGCATTGGGCCAAGGATTTTATCGATCGCTTGGCAAAGATGAATATTGTTAGCGGGTTTCCCAACGGCACTTTTCAACCTTACGAGATTGTAACTAGAGCTCAGTATGCGGCGATGTTGGCGAAGGCGTTTGAATTGATGCCGCGCCGTGAGGCGACGGTTTTTAAGGATGTGGCGGCGGATTTTTGGGCCAAGGGAGCGATCGACCAAGCTAATCGAGCGGGCTTTTTGGCTGGATATCCAGACAGCACGTTTCGCCCGGAGCAGAATTTGACTAGAACTCAGGCGATCGTATCTTTGGTAAACGGCTTGCAGTTGGCGGGCGGCAACCCCAATTCTTTGAGCGTTTATGTCGATCGAGCTCAGATTCCCAGTTTTGCCACCGACGAGATAGCAACCGCCACAGAGCGCAAAATCGTGGTCAACTATCCCGTGCGCGAAAAGCTTTCCCCCGCCCACGACATCACCCGTGGCGAGATATCCGCCCTCATCTACCAAACCCTGGTAGCCACAAAGCGAACCGATCCCATTAACTCTCCCTACATCGTCTGAGGGAATTAGGAGACAAGGGAGAGGATAACTTGGGGTACAAAGAACCAACCCATATCCTCTCGCCCTTGTCTCCGATTGCCTCACTCTCACCCACTCTCACCCACTCTCACCCACTCCCACTCTCCCAAGTCTTGATTTGCGAGTACCCGAATCGTTTTATGATTAAACATTAAGAAATTAAGCAATCCTTAAGGTTCGAGTGTCAGATTATGGCTAAAATTCAATTCTCTCGGGGTATAGACGAAGATGTTGTGCCCGAAGTGCGCCTAACCCGTTCTAAAAGCGGAGAGCAAGGCACTGCCACGTTTCTCTTTGAAAATCCCAAAGCTCTTGGCAGCACCAGTACCGAAGACATTACTGGAATGTACCTGATCGACGACGAAGGCGAACTCCTCACTCGCGAGGTTAAGGCTAAGTTCATCAACGGTCAGCCTGCGGGTTTGGAAGCTCTTTATATAATGAAAAGTTCCGCAGAATGGGATCGATTTATGCGTTTCATGGAACGCTACTCGGAAGCAAACGGCTTAGGATTTAGCAAGGCATAATGGGTAGTTGGTAATTGGTAATTGGTAATTGGTAATTAGCCGATCGCTGGTTGCCGGTTGCCGATTGCTTAGAAGAAGAAACTATGACGCAAATTCCTCACCCCGACTTATCTAAAATAACCGTAAACTGCGCTATCATTACTGTTAGCGACACGCGCTCGGCCGAAACAGACAATAGTGGCTTGTTAACTAAGAAGCTGCTAAAAGATGCGGGTCACTCGGTGGTAGCTTACACTGTTGTTAAAGATGATGCGGCAAAAATTGTATTGCAAATGCAGGCTTTTTCCCAGCGTGAAGATGTGGATGCAATCATTTTTAACGGCGGCACGGGCATCGCTCCGCGAGATACGACTTATGATGTGATGGAGAGTTTGCTAGACAGGATTTTACCAGGATTTGGTGAGATATTTCGGTTTTTGAGCTATCAAGAAATTGGTTCGAGGGCGATCGCCTCTCGCGCCGTTGCAGGCGTGTATCAAGGCAAGTTAGTCTTTTCTCTTCCGGGCTCTAGCAATGGCGTGAAACTAGCTGTGGAAAAGCTAATTTTACCAGAATTAGTTCACTTGGTGACGCAGTTGCGCGGTGGGTGAGGGCGAAAGTTCGGTTAATTGATTGACAATCAAGCAATTTGGTTACAAGCCCCCCGATTCATCTGCGGATCGAGAAAAAAGCTCGCTCATCCTCATCGCCACCCCCCGGGTCGATCGGTGAGTTAGCTTTCTTCAATCTCTTCAATCTCTTCAATCTCTTCAATCTCTTCAATCTAAAATCTAAAATCTAAAATCTAAAATCGAAAGTTCGGTTAATTGACTGACAATCAAGCAATTTAGTTACAAGCCCCCCGATTCATCTGCGGATCGAGAAAAAAGCTCGCTCATCCTCATCGCCACCCCCCGGGTCGATCGG